>DASQIV010000189.1:0-6372 GCA_035631415.1 Pseudoneobacillus sp.
AGGTTAGTAATGAAATTTTGTACCATCATATAACCTAGAACGATAGGCGTGATAACACTTAAGCAAAGTCTCCACCAAGCACCAAGTTTTACGTCCGAAACGTTATTGGCATGTGTTTGAAGATTTTTAAGCTCTTTTACAACCCATGCAACTAAAACTACTTCTACAAATCCAGCTAATACGATACCAAATTGATTGATGAAATTATCAGCAGCATCTAAGAGATATAGACCACCATTTGTTGCAAATAAAATAGAAAGAAGGGCTGAAATTCCACCACCAATTGCTACCGCTTTATTACGAGATACTTTAAATTTATCTTGAATACCTGCAATATATGTTTCCACGATTGAAATCAAGGAAGTTAATCCTGCAAGAGATAAACATAGGAAGAATGCCACTCCAAAAAATTCATTAAATGCAGGAAACTCATTAATAATTTGTGGGAATACGACGAATGCAAGCCCTACACCAGCAGATACTACCTCACTAACAGGTACACCTTGTTGTGTAGCCATGAACCCTAGAGCAGAGAATACTCCTATTCCTGCCAATAGTTCGAATCCAGAATTTGCAAACCCGGTAATAAAAGCACTATTGGTTAAATCATTTTTCTTCGGTAAATAACTAGAATAAGTAACCATAATAGCAAAACCAATGGATAAACTAAAGAAAATTTGACCGTATGCTGCCATCCATACCTTTGGCTCAGCAATCTTGCTCCAATCTGGTTTAAAGAAGGCATCTAAACCTTGTGCAGCTCCATCTAGAGTCAATGCACGTATAACAATAATTAAGAATAAACCAACTAAGGTAGGAATCATTACTTTATTAGCTATTTCAATTCCCTTTTTGACACCTTTAAACAGAACACCTAAGGTAATAATCCAAACTAAAATTAAAGGAATTAAAACGCCTGGTACAACTCCACCAATTTGTCCTGGTTTATCTGCTAAATGTAAATAATCAGCAAAAAGGAAATCTCCTGGTTTTTTCCCCCATGCTAGGCTTAATGAAAATTTAGAATAAGAGAAAGCCCAGGCAATAATAACCGCGTAGTAAGTAGAAATAACAAACGATATCGCTAATTGCCACCAGCCAAGCCATTCAGACTTTTTGCTAAGTCTAGCTATTGATAGTGGAGCAGAGCCTCTATATTTGTGTCCTAATGTAAACTCAAGAATTAAAAGCGGAATACCTGCAGTTAAAAGTGCAAACAAATACGGTAAGAAGAATGCTCCTCCTCCATTTTCATAGGCAACAGCCGGGAAGCGCCAAATGTTCCCTAGTCCAACTGCTGAACCAACTGCAGCTAAGATAAATCCCGCTCGTGTTCCCCATTGTGGACGATTTTCCATAAATTTTTCCCCCTGTGCTTCCATAAATTTCTAAAGTTAATAGAAAAGTTGGAAGTTTTATTATTTTCTGACTATTTAATATATTCTATGAACAGTATAGCCACTTTTAGGACACATGTCAAAACATTATTTTAAAAAATATTAGGATATTAAAGTCCACCTTAATTGTGAGCCTTTATCAGAAAAAAGGATGATCTTTTCACCGATTTTATTATAATTTGTATAACACTTTTCACTATTGATCTACATAAAAAAACAAGGTGTAGGTCACCTTGCTGCTAGCTTCTCTTATACAGATTAATCTAAAGGAAGTTCAATGGAAGGACCAGAACCATCCCCTCCTGCACCGTTATAAAACTGTGGTACTTTACCTGGAATAGTTCCCATTGCAACTGGGATATCTTGAGTTACAGTGGTAACTTTAGTTGCAAATGGTACGATAATTTGAACATCAACCTTTACTTCAATATAAACGGCAATCCAAGCATTATTTATACCAAATGGCTTTAATTCTGTCCTTGGATTAACTTCCACTTCCCCCACCGCATTAAAACGAACAGGAATTTTGGGGCCTAAGTTACCGAGTAGAGCATTATTTGTCGCTTGACCTAATGGAACCTCATAGACGATTCCTTTCGATTTTTTGGATTCTTCCATATCAATTTCGACATCTGTGATATACTCCAACGACTCGAGATTCCCTTTTTCTGCCTCTTTTATATTCATATGAATAAGGGTTTGGGTTTCAGACATGACTCTATTAATAATCTCTGTATTTAATTTCACCATTGGTCCATTTTCGGCAGTATTAGTTGTTTCAATGATATCGTTAATATTCATCCCATTTACGATTCTTTTATTAATCGCCTTACTAATAACAAGAGTAGCAATTTTCTTTGTTTGAGTCTCTGCATAGGCCATTAATGTTGGCTCGATTCCTTTATCGATTACCCATAAACCTGATGCAGTAGAAAAAGTAAAAAAGACAAATGTTAATAAAAAGACATAACGAAAAGGTAATGGACCTCTTCGGGACAAGGGTCCTCGAAATTTAGCCAAGACAAATCCCCCCTTACAAGCTATGTGTATGCTGTAAAGAGGGGATAAAGTACAATCTATTCTTTTTTCATAGTCGTATCACATTTCGTTATGATTAAAGATAGTTCACTTTTTAAATCTAATTCATAGGTATCTAGAATAGGTTTACCCTGTTCTTCTAATATTCTAATAATCGGACGGTCACTTAAGCCGACATTCTGTTTCGAAACAACACCTTTACGACCATCACTTAACTCTACTGTTAAACCATTGGGGTAGATGGCAATCGCCTTTCGGAAGGCTTCTACAATTTTTGGATCAAAAAGATCCCCTGACCCTGCATAAAGTATTTCCAATCCCTCATGTGGGAGCATGGCATTTCGATACACCCGATTCGAAGTAACGGCATCAAATACATCAGCAACGGCAATAATCTTACCATATAGATGAATATCTTCTCCTCCTATCCCTCGTGGATAACCAGATCCATTTAAGCGTTCATGATGCTGATAAGCGCAATGGGCAACTAATAATGGAAGAGTTTGGACTTTTTTTAGAATATGATAACCATCCTCCGTGTGCATTTTTACTTTTTCATATTCTTCTTCTGTTAGACGACCAGGTTTAAAGAGAATCTCTTCAGGAATCTTTATTTTTCCCACGTCATGTAAAATGGCACCAAGACCTAACATTTCAAGTTCCTTTACGGAAAGTTCTAATTCTAGGCCAAGAGCTAATGTATACATCGTTACATTTAATGAATGAGTAAAAATATAGTTATCATATGTATAAACATCTGAGAGGAGAGTCAGAAGATTAGGATTGCTTTTAAGTTCATCTAATAATTTGCGAATTAAACCTCTAAACGATTTCGAGGATTTTTCCATAATAAATGTTAGGTCGTTTTGGGAAACATTGGATATTTCTAGAAATGTAGACTCAATCGTAAGAATCGCTTCTTTTCTAAGTTTTTCAGAAATATTTTCGGTAATAACAATATTTTCGGTATTTTTATCCTTTATGTATATAAAATGAATGCCCAAGTTTAATAATCGGGTGATTACAAGATCCCCCAATTTTACTCCTTCATTTAAAAGAATTTGTCCCTTTTCATTTAAAATAGGTTTTCCAAGTATAGCTCCCGTTTCCACTGTTTTAGTAGCCACTAGTCTCATTTGTTTCTCCATATCCACTATTCTTTATTTTTTATAATTATACAACATTCGACATATTTCTACTTCTATTATCCCATCATAGGATTTCACTTTTCAAGTACATATTTCTATGACATTAGTTGTGATTATCGTTTATGGTCACAGAAAAAGGGCTGCCGATTTGGCAAGACCCTTAAATCATTTTAAGTAATGCTTCTTTTCCTCTCATACCTTTTTGGATACCCAAACTTTCGGCTTCATATGTGACGGATTCCATTGGGGCTTCCAATAGCTGCTCAATAGTTTTAACCCCCACCGCTCTCGCTGCGATCACTTTTCGGTCTTTTAATTTTTCATTAAGCAATCCCACATCCAGAGCACCACACATAATATAACCTTTATCATTTGTAACCACTAGAAGGGTTGTTTTAGGAAGTTTGACTGTAACACTTAAAAAGGTATGTCCCTCGATCAGAATCGGTGACAGTTCCATCATTTTGCATTTGCTCCTTTCCTAATCACATTATGTGAAAATGAAAAAAAGCGTGTATAAATGAAAGAAAAATCTTACCCCAAAATACCTTGGTAAATCAACCGTAGTCCCATGATAATAAAGAATGCGCGTAAGATATTGATGAGAGTTTCACTTTTAATTTTTGTGTTCAAATAAGAACCAATTTTTGCACCAAACCACGCTCCTGGAACCAACGCTAATGCAAACCACCAATTGACGTTTCCTAAACTAATGTGAGTAGCAGAACTCACAATCGCAGATAAAAATACTAAAAGCATTGATGTAGCGACAGCGACATGAGGAGGAAACACAAAAATAAGAATCATGGCTGGTACCATTAATGACCCTCCACCTATACCAAAGAGCCCCGAGGCGAATCCAACGACAAAGGAAATAATAAAACCTAATAGTGGCTGGAAGCCATATTGATGTGTTTCACCACTTGGATCGGTAAAGGTTCTAACTACGCCCTTATCTGTACGAAGTTTTAATGGTTTTAGTTTATTTTTCACGATTAATAATATCCCTACAAAAATCATAAAAAATCCAAAGTATAAGTTGAATGAGTGCACATCTAAACCTTTATTTACCCATGCACCAATTATTGCTCCTGGCGCACTACCTACAAAGAAAATAAATCCACTTTTATAATCAACCGTTTTATGCTTCATGTAGGAAAGAGTTGAAGATAAACCAGTCACGATCAAAATCAAAGAAGTAGTTCCTACAGCTATTTGAGGTGGGATATCACCAAGTAAATCAGTATAGGTCCCAATATACAATAAAGCCGGAACAATAATAATACCCCCACCAAGTCCAATTAAGGACCCAACAGAACTAGCTATTAAACCAATTAATACTAAAATAATCCATTCCATTTTATTTTCCCCTTTTATATAATTGCTTTTTCTTGATGCCTTTAAAATTCATTTTTAGACACGACTATTACGTCTTATTAGAAAAGATCTAGTTGCCTTGGACCAAGACTTTTGTACTCTATACCTAATAATTGGATAAACTCTTTAGCGTTATCTGCCGCATCTCCACCTGAATTATTATTAAAAAGTACGTATATATTTTGGCTCGTTCTTTCAAGTTCCCTAATCTTTGATACCCAATCCATTAATTCTTGTGTATGGTAGCGATATAGATACCTTACCTCTCGCCAATTAACCCCTTTTCTTTGTTGCCAGCCATGAATATTTCTCCCATGGAATCTAATTAAAGCATACTGTGAATCTGTATTTTCTAAAATAATTGGTACAGATCCCTGTCCTGATTGCGGCTCATCACAAATACTATGTATCCATTTTTCCTCTTCCATAAACCGTAGCGTTTTATTTAGATAACTTGGATAAAACCAAGACTGATGGCGAAATTCTAGTGCACAAGGTATATCGCCCATTTCATTTTTGCAAAATCTTAAGTAATCTACATTTTCCTTTTTACATTCAAACCAAGGTGGAAACTGAAACAAAACCATTGCTAATTTACCCGCTTCTTGATAGGGGATGATTGAATCCTTAAAAGCTACAAACATATCCTTCCTACTATCAAAAGGGATTTCTCCTCTTTGATGCCCCGTCATACCCTGGTACGCTTTTACAACAAATTGAAAGGAATCAGGTGTATCCGCTACCCATCTTTCCGAATTTCGTTTTGGTTGAATCGCATAAAATGATGTATCGACCTCTACAGTAGGAAAATGAGATGAATAGACCGATAGCTTATCGCGGGATGGTGTTCCCGATGGATAGAGTTGGTCATGATCGCCCCAGCCTGTTAAACCGATATATATCATGTATGACCCCCATTTGATCAAAATCGAATCTAACGACTTATCATTTCGTTTCCCTAATAATATTAACATAATTTTTAAAAGAATTTGTATATAAAAATAAAACCGTTAGGACAAATGTCTTAACGGATACATACTTATTATATCGCAATTTTCGATAAATATTGCTTCATTCTTTCTTCTGCATTGGCTGTATCCATATGAATACTCGTTACGAATTCAAGTAAAAGGTCATACTTACCCCGTTGACGTATAGCAGCAAAAATTTCAGGTTTTTCCTTTTTAATAAGTGACATCAACTCAACTGTAGGCAAAGGAGCTCCCGATGATTTTGTACGTAAAAATAAGCGAATAAAATTAATAAAAATATCAGCATTATCAGGATTATCCGAATATTTTTTTAATAGTTCAAAAAAATTTTCTATCATACCCTCTAAATGATGTTTACTATTATTCAAGTTTACTTCTCCTTCCGAAGGCAAACTACTACGGCAACATAAAGAGGTTGCA
>DASQIV010000190.1:0-2569 GCA_035631415.1 Pseudoneobacillus sp.
ATTAGAAGAGAGCTTCAGCTATTTTTGCTTCATATTTTTTTCATAACAATTGGTTATCGACGAACAACTTATGTATAGTATTCAAACAATGGGAATGACTTCCTATTTTAATCCTACAAATAATGACTGTACACCTTCCTAGTTCAGTGAATATTTCTTCCCCAGCTAGCTTCAATTTTTCTACAAGTTTAATTTGCTTTAAACTAAATGAATTTTACCAGATATAACTAATTGAATTATCTGAATATTTAATATATAATTTTAAAAAGGATAAAGGAGATGCTTTCATATGAAAAAAAATTATTATTTAAATCCTCCCCCAAACCCTGATCAATATAATATGGATTCTCTGTTGGCTGAGATGATATTAGACAAAGCACTCCTTGATTTTCAAATAAAAAAAATCAAGAAGGAAATCGACATAGCTTTAACAAATCATAACAAAAACGACTTTTTACGATTAACAGAGGAATTAAAAAAATATCAATAATTGCCTTTTAAGACACTTTTTTAAGAGATAATTGGATTTTTTATCGCATTTAATTCTTTATATTCATAAGACGAAGGTTTTCAACCATCCTATAAAGAGGAGGTGAAAACAATGGTCGATAATAATCCAATTGAATTTACAGGGAAAGTATTAGATCAAAGAAATACCCTAACAGGTCCTGACGCTGATAAAGCTAACTATCCAAAAACGCCAAAACACGTTCCTATACAGAATCAAAACAATAAAACTGAACAATAAATGATTGTAAAGTACTAGGTGACTTCTCCTTTGGAGGGGTCTTTTTTAATAAAGGCTGTGTTAAAGAGCAGTGTTGATTTTTAACAATGTTGATTGGAGCGGAAGGTGCGAGACATGGAAAAATACAAATCCATTTTTCCTACCTGCGGGAGCAGCGGGACAGGTGAGACCTAGGTGAAATGATCCGCGTGAGGGATCATTTTTACCCCACAGGAGCGAAAGCGACGAGGAGGCTCACCGCACGCCCCAAGGAAGAATTTGTTTTTTGAAAAAGCCGGCAGTAGGGCTTTTTCATAATTCTTCCCGCGGAAAGCGAGTGCCTGCAGCGGAAATCAACAGTCATATTTAACAGAGCCCTATTGTTAAATATTGTTAAAAATATTTTTTCTAATGAGCAAATGCATTGACATTGTATATAATGATTTGTAAAATTATCATAAAACCAATGAATTTAGTCGGAATAAAAATAAGGGGTTGAAAATAATGGTGCGAGTTGCAAATTCAATTGTTGATTTAATTGGTCAAACGCCAATTGTAAAGCTTAACAGATTAGTAGATGAAAACAGTGCAGAAGTTTACTTAAAGTTGGAATATATGAATCCAGGTAGTAGTGTGAAAGACCGAATTGCTTTAGCGATGATTGAAGCAGCTGAAGAAGCTGGAGCTCTTAAACAAGGTGATACGATTATCGAACCTACTAGTGGAAATACTGGAATTGGATTAGCGATGGTTGCTGCTGCTAAAGGCTATAAAGCTATATTAGTAATGCCGGAAACGATGAGTATGGAAAGAAGAAACTTACTGCGTGCCTATGGTGCAGATCTTGTATTAACACCAGGACCTGAGGGCATGAATGGAGCCATTCGTAAATCAGAAGAATTAGCAAATGAACATGGTTATTTCATGCCTCAGCAATTTAATAACGACGCGAATCCTGAGGTTCACAAACGTACGACAGGAAATGAAATTGTTGAACAAATGGGCTCGCAGTTAGATGGATTTATTTCAGGAATTGGAACTGGCGGTACGATCACTGGTGCAGGTTCTGTATTAAAAGAAGCTTATCCTACTATTAAAATTTATGCAGTAGAACCTACTGATTCTCCAGTATTATCTGGAGGTAAGCCAGGTCCACACAAAATTCAAGGAATTGGGGCAGGATTTGTACCAAAGGTCCTTGATACACAAATATATGATGACATTATTCAAGTGAAAAATGATGAAGCGTTTGAATTTGCCCGTCGCGCTGCTAAAGAAGAAGGAATTCTAGGTGGAATTTCGTCGGGTGCTGCAATCTTTGCTGCATTAAAAGTAGCAAAGGAACTTGGAAAAGGTAAAAAGGTATTAGCCATTATCCCAAGTAATGGTGAACGCTATTTAAGTACTCCGCTTTATCAATTTGAAACTGAATAATAAACCGTAGGTAAAAGGCATAGTCTTTTACCTTTTTTCATGGTTAAGGAAAATTATATAATAGTATTCGTAGAACACTAATAAAGCAGTTTGTATTAATCCAGCTCCAGCAGGGAAGAAAGTACTTCATTTCTTCCTGCCTAGCCCCTCGAGGTCAAATAACCTCTAATTCAAGAAGTCAAAGAACGGACTTCATGGATTAGAGAACATTTGCTTGTCGGGGCTGTTCAAGGCGCTTGCGCTTTTTGTTCTTGCTTTTTGAGCTAGCTATGAAGGCTTTTTTGCTATAATGGCAAGTAACAGACTTTAAAGGGAGGAAACGGAGTTGGAATTTAACTTAAAGGGAAAATCGGTATTAGTAGCTGCATCAAGTCAAGGTCTTGGACAAGCGATAGCGGAAATGTTTTT
>DASQIV010000191.1:0-4865 GCA_035631415.1 Pseudoneobacillus sp.
TGGTAACAGAGCTGAAAATTAAAAATATAGAATCTTTTGAAATATGATTGGGGCTATTATGTATGGAAAAAAAGGTCACATTTAGTAGTGATTATCTTGTAATAAAGGCAGTGGATGACGGAGTCAATGTCATTGGTTTAACAAGAGGAACAGATACTAGGTTTCATCATTCCGAAAAGTTAGATAAAGGAGAAGTAATGATTGCTCAGTTCACTGAACATACTTCTGCTATTAAAATTAGAGGTAATGCAAAAATTTACACTTCTTACGGTGAAATAGAAAGCGAAGCAAAAAAATAATATCCAGTCATAGCGCCTGTACAAGGCGCTTACGCATTTTTTTGTGTCGATACGGGAAACTATTACTAATTCGTTTCGGGTCTTTTTTTTGAAACATGACCAATATGGAATCATTTATGGTATAATGATGACTGCCTTAATACGCGAGAAAAGCGGAACATAAATTAGACCAGAAAGAATCCCGCGGGGAAACAAGGGTGATATAATTGCAGCAAATACAAACCATCATGTCGGATATGAAGAAACTTATTGTAGAAAAAATTTCTCATCCGTACTTACAACGATTTATTCAAACTCCAATAATTGATGAAGACAAACTCCTTCTAATTGTTTCAATGTTAGATCAGCATGGTTTAACAAAATTAGAAATGGAGAATTTTGTTGTAACAACCATGTTAATACAAATAGCCCTTGATACCCATGAACATGTTACAAATATATCTAACATAAATGAAGAAGATACCGGTTTGACATCAAGACAATTAACCGTTCTCGCTGGAGACTATTTTAGCGGTTTATATTATAAGATTCTGGCAGATACGAATAATTTAGCGATGATTCGTGTTCTTTCTGAAGGAATCAAAGATATCAATGAGAATAAAATATTTGTTTATCAAAAAGATACAAATGAAATTGACTTACTTATGAATAGAATAATGACAATTGAATCAGCCTTGATTCAAAAACTAGCAGAATATTTTCATGAAAAAGAATGGAAAGAGATCTCATCACATTTTCTACTCGTTAAAAGACTGATTTTAGAAAAAAATCTATTTTTACATGGGTCTTCTCTATTGTTCGACTCTTTAATGAAATTGGTTTTTCCTAATATAAATCAGCAAGATGAGCTTTCAAAAGAACAAAAAAATGATTTACTCATACTTTGTGATCGCTACATCCAATTTTCGATTCAATTTCTTGAAAGTACATATCCTTCATTGAACATTACGATAAAAAATAGATTAACAAGTATAATAAATCAACAACATTCCATTGCTAAAACATTTGTGGAAGAGGGTTAAATGGATGCAAGAATCTAAAGAACAACGTGTTCATCATGTATTCGAAAAAATATATGACAACTATGATAAGATGAATTCTGTTATTAGTTTTCAACAGCATGTTAGATGGCGTAAAGATACAATGAAGCGTATGGACGTTAAGCCTCATTCAAAAGCCCTTGATGTTTGTTGTGGAACTGCAGACTGGACGATAGCTCTTGCTAAAGCTGTTGGTCCAAAAGGTGAAGTATTCGGACTAGATTTTAGTGAGAATATGCTCAAAATCGGACATAAAAAAGTAGATGAATTAGGCTTAGAGCAAGTGGAGTTAATTCACGGTAATGCAATGGAATTACCTTTTGATGATCATACATTTGATTATGTTACGATTGGATTTGGCCTTCGCAATGTACCAGATTATATGCAGGTACTTAGGGAAATGAATCGGGTATTGAAACCTGGTGGAATGGCTGTTTGTTTGGAAACATCTCAGCCAACAATGATTGGCTTTAAGCAACTATATTATCTGTATTTTCGATTTATCATGCCTACATTTGGAAAAATATTTGCAAAAAGCTATAAAGAATATTCCTGGTTACAAGAATCTGCTAGAGATTTCCCAGGAATGAAAGAACTAGCAAAAATGTTTGAAAATGCGGGTTTCAAAGAAGTTTTTTATAAGCCTTATAGTGGTGGAGTAGCCGCAGTTCATATCGGTATTAAAGAAGTTCAAAAATAGTTAAATGATAAAGCTGGGTGGATTCAGATGAAATTAAAAATGATGTACTCATTTTTGAATTCGGATATTAATATTATTGAAAAAGAGCTTGAGGACACGATTCAAACGGAATCACTGTTATTACGTCAAGCTTCTTTGCATTTATTGCAAGCAGGTGGAAAACGAATTCGTCCAGTCTTTGTTTTACTTGCAGGAAAGTTTGGAAATTATGATATTAACATTATTAAGAACGTGGCTGTTGCTTTAGAACTTATACATATGGCATCACTAGTTCATGATGATGTGATTGATGATGCTGAACTTAGAAGAGGCAAACTAACAATTAAAGCAAAATGGGATAACCGAATTGCGATGTATACAGGCGACTATATGTTTGCACAAGCATTAGAGCTTATGACTAAAATTGAAAATCCTATTGCTCATCAAATATTGTCAGATGCCATTGTTGAGGTTTGTATTGGTGAAATTGAGCAGATAAAGGATAAATATAATTTTGATCAGAATCTAAAAACATACTTACGCAGGATTAAACGAAAGACCGCATTGCTAATTGCGGTTAGCTGTCAGCTTGGGGCAGTCGCATCAGGAGTTGACAAATCAATACATAAAAAATTATTTCAATTCGGATATTATGTAGGTATGTCCTATCAAATAATTGATGATGTACTCGATTTTACCGCAACCGAAAAGGAGTTAGGCAAGCCAGCTGGAAGTGATCTAGTTCAAGGGAATATTACACTTCCTGTATTATTTGCGATGGAAGATGTGAGTATTAAAAACAGGATACAAGATGTTCATGAAGAAATGGATCGAAATGAATTAGCACACTGTATTCAACTGATTAAAAATTCAGGTGCAATCGAACGTTCCTTGAAAATGAGTGACCAGTATCTTGAGAAAGCCCTTCAAGTATTAAATGAATTACCAGAAAATAAGGCTAAAAAGACTTTACGAGATATTGCAAAAGTCATTGGCCGTCGGAAATTTTAAGGAGTTGCCAAATTTTCTAAACAATGTTACTATTTTCCTTGATTATTTTAGATAATCTACATACATAGTTATAGGAGTGGAGCAGATGGAAAAAACCTTTTTAATGGTCAAGCCTGATGGCGTACAACGTAATTTAATCGGAGAAATCGTTTCTCGATTTGAAAAGAAAGGCTTCCAATTAGTTGGAGCTAAATTAATGCAAATTTCACAAGAACTTGCACAAGAACACTACGGTGAACATAAAGAGCGTCCTTTCTTCGGTGAACTTGTAGATTTTATTACTTCTGGGCCAGTTTTCGCAATGGTTTGGCAAGGTGAAAATGTAATTGCTACAGCTCGTCAAATGATGGGTTCTACAAACCCTAAGGATGCTGCTACTGGAACAATTCGTGGTGATTTTGGATTAACAGTAGGAAAGAACATTATCCACGGATCAGATTCACCTACAAGTGCTGAACGTGAAATCGGCTTATTCTTTAAAGAAGATGTAGTAGAATACAACAAACTTGTAAACGAGTGGATTTACTAAATGATAAAAAGGCATCTGCATCGCAGATGTCTTTTTTTGCATCCGCTTACAATAAAAAGGTATCTTATTTTTTACATTATTCGATATAATGAGTTAAGTAGATATAAAAATTAACTTTTTCTGTTAAACAGGAGACCCTATTATGAGTGAAGATTATCAAATATTTATTAAAAAAATGAAAACCAAAACAGGGATTGATTTAAACGCATACAAAGAAGCTCAAATGAAAAGAAGGCTTACCACGATGTATGAAAAAAAAGGGTACCATTCATTTGAAGAATTTTTTGCTTCCATAAATACAGATTCATCTTTGCTAAATGAGGTTTTAGATCGAATTACGATCAATGTATCTGAGTTTTATCGAAACGCCAAACGTTGGGAAGTACTAGAGAAAAAAATATTACCTAAATTGCTAGAAAGAAATAAGCGTTTAAAAATATGGAGTGCTGCTTGCTCAACAGGTGAAGAACCCTATACAATTGCGATGATATTATCTAAGATGCTACCTCTTTCGCAAATTGATATATTAGCAACAGACATCGATACTAATGTAATTGCTAGAGCAAAATTAGGAGTTTATTCGGAAAGGTCGTTGAATGAGGTTCCGACTGAAATGAAGAAGAAATTCTTTAGTAAGGATGGAGAATATTATCAACTTGATGAAGCAATTAAAAGAACAGTAACATTCAAGCAACAAAATCTTCTCACAGACACCTTTCAAGGACCATTTGATTTAATAGTATGTAGAAATGTATTGATATATTTTACAGAGGATGCAAAGCATACTTTATATCAAAAATTCAGCAACGCATTGAAAACAGATGGAATCTTTTTTGTTGGTAGTACTGAACAAATTTTTAATCAAAGCCAATACGATTTTGAAACGGAAGACACTTTCTTCTATCGTAAAAAATAACCAAATAAACTTTCGGAGGTTAATCTGTTTTTGAGATTAGCCTTTTTATTTTGGTTTTAAAATAGGTGTAAAATGGAATGAATATCCATCAATTTGGAAAGATAAAATAGCGCTAATAAGCATTAGGAAGTTGTCGAAAAAATTCAAAAAAAAATTGATTATTTGCTATTTTTATTAGAAGTCATATGTTATAGTGATACATAATCCTTTAATGAGTTGAAGGGAGAAAGAGTTTAGATGAGATATTTAACAGCCGGGGAATCGCATGGTCCTCAATTAACTACTATTCTAGAAGGCTTACCAGCAGGTATGCCACTAACAGAAGATGATATTAATAAAGATTTAGAAAGGCGACAAAAGGGTCATGGGCGTGGTCGCAGAATGCAAATTG
>DASQIV010000192.1:0-2559 GCA_035631415.1 Pseudoneobacillus sp.
GCTTTTCCCCAACTGTTTTTTAATTCTTGCGCAGTTGCTTGATCTAATACCTTCTTCCAATCTGCTTCTTCCTTAGAGGAAGGGATTCTGAAAGTTCGTAATGGACCATAAGAAGAATCGATAATGTAAATCTCATCTTTAGACATATCTTGAGAACTCATAATGCTATCATCTTGGTAGTGAATTTCTGCATAATGGTACGTTATCGCATCCAGGTACAAACTCCCCTTACCATTAATGGTATCTTCTTGAACTAATTGGTTTGTATTTTGTTTCCATTTCCCCATTTTTCCTTTTAATCTTCCATTTGCATATAACAATCCAATATCTTGTCTTAAATAAGTGTTTTTCAATAAGTTTGAGCTAACTCTCCATTGGATGGAGAATTGATTTGATTTATTTTTATTTAGTAATGATATGGAAGTGTTAACAGCTTTAAAAGGAGATGTAGTGTCTATTGGAAAATAAGTAATGCTTTCTTCCGTTTTAGGGGATTGAATCATTTTTTCTATAACGAATAGTAAAGTAAGCCCAATTAGGATCATAATGAAATAGTTTTTTTTACTTTTCTTCAAAAGTTTCCCTCATTTCTAAAAATCAATGGTTGTCCTTAAAATATATGATGCAAAAGAAGTTAAATACCTTCAGAAAGTATGTTTTTATACCCCTTTGTCAATGATGGAGGTAGTACTTTCGACTATGTGCTTTCTGAGGTGTTTGGATGGGAAAAACAAATAAGATAACAGTGAGTAAAAATTTACAAGAGAACGTGGACTATTTAAGTAGTGAACTTGGTGTGGATAAAAGTTTTGATGTTATTCAATTAGATGTACATTATGCAGAACGGGACATGGTTTTTTATTTAGTAGATGGATTTGTTAAAGATGACATATTAAATTTCTTAATGAAATGGTTATCGGAGTTAACGAAGGAACAGATTGAACACCATACGATTGAAAGATTAATCAAAACCTATATACCATATGTAGAAATAGAAGCCACTGATGATTTAAATAAAGTAGTTGATACTGTTTTAGCAGGGCCTACCGCATTAGTTGTGGATGGGGAAGATAAAGTTATTTTAATAGATGCTCGAACATACCCAGTTAGAGGACCTCAAGAACCTGACACTGAAAGAGTAGTTAGGGGATCTAGAGATGGTTTTGTCGAGACACTGGTGTTTAATACAGCCTTAACAAGGAGAAGAGTTAGAGACAGAACGTTAAGGATGGAGTACTTACAAGTAGGGCGACGATCAAAAACAGATATTGTAGTGTGTTATATTGAAGATATTGCAGACCCAGAATATGTGGAGAAAGTGAAGGAGTCAATATCTAAAATAGATACAGACGGGTTACCAATGGCAGAAAAAACGGTGGAGGAGTTCGTAGCAGGACGGCATTGGAATCCATATCCAATGGTGCGCTATACAGAAAGGCCCGATACAGCGGCAACTCATCTTTTTGAAGGACATGTTTGTATTATCGTGGATGGCTCGCCAAGTGTTTTAATTACCCCAACGACCTTTTGGCATCATATGCAGCATGCTGAAGAATATCGAAATAAACCTTTAGTAGGTGCTTATTTAAGACTCGTTAGATTTTTTGCTGTTTGGGCCTCTTTATTTATGCTTCCATTGTGGTACCTATTTGCAGTTCAACCTGAGCTTTTACCAGAATCTATTTCCTATTTAGTCCCTAATGATTCAGGTCAGGTGCCACTTTTTGTGCAAATTTTACTTATCGAAATTGGTATTGATGTCTTAAGAATGGCTGCCATTCATACTCCTTCAGCCATTGCAACGGCTCTAGGTTTGGTTGCTGCCCTTATGATTGGTCAAGTAGCTGTTGAGGTCGGCTTATTAACAAATGAGGTAATGCTCTATTTTGCTATAGCTGCCATTGGAACTTTTGCTACACCTAGTTACGAGATGAGCTTGGCTAATCGATTAGTTAGAATTGCGCTATTAGCAGTTACAGCGTTATTTAAAATACCTGGCTTGGTAATTGGTATACTGATTTGGCTTTTTGCTTTAAGTAGAATGAAGTCTTTCGGTGTTCCATATTTATGGCCATTTATTCCCTTCAATATACGAGCCTTTAGGGACGTTATTATCCGATCTCCAATACCGTTAAAAAATCGCCGCCCTAAGATACTGCATCCACAAGATCCTGATCGATAAACATGATTGAATGAATAATTACCCTTTATCCTTGGATTAAGGGTTTTTTCTCTAAAGTGAAGGTGACCTATTGAGGTGTCCTTCCTTTTAGCTTATAATTTGGAGGAAGTTTATTATTTCACAAACTCGAGGGTTATGTATGAAAACGATCTATGATATTCAACAATTTCTTAAAAAATATGGAACCATCATTTACGTTGGGGATAGACTAGCTGATCTAGAACTAATGGAAGAAGAATTAAAAGAGTTATATCATTCGCAACTTATTGATGAAAAAGTGTTTCAAACAGCATTACTTTTAATTAGACATGAAGCACAGATTGAAAAAGATAAAAAACAGCATAGATAACAGGAAGGTGTTAAGATGACTGAAAAAT
>DASQIV010000193.1:0-3750 GCA_035631415.1 Pseudoneobacillus sp.
ACTAGCCATACAGAAGAAATCGAAGGTAAAAAATATACACCACAAGAAGTTTCAGCTATTATTCTTCAATATTTAAAATCTTATGCTGAAGACTATCTTGGAGAGCCTGTAACTAAAGCTGTTATCACGGTTCCTGCTTACTTTAACGATGCAGAACGTCAAGCTACAAAAGATGCTGGGAAAATTGCAGGGCTTGAAGTAGAACGTATTATCAACGAGCCAACTGCTGCTGCATTAGCATATGGTTTAGATAAAATGGACCAAGATCAAACAATTCTTGTTTATGACCTTGGTGGCGGTACATTTGACGTATCTATCCTAGAACTTGGTGATGGTGTATTCGAAGTTAAAGCTACTGCTGGTGACAACCGTTTAGGTGGGGATGACTTTGACCAAGTAATTATCAATTACCTAGTAGAACAATTCAAAAAAGATAATGCAATTGATTTATCTCAAGATAAAATGGCATTACAACGTTTAAAAGATGCAGCTGAAAAAGCAAAGAAAGATTTATCTGGAGTTACATCCACTCAAATCTCTTTACCTTTCATTACAGCTGGAGCTGCTGGTCCTTTGCATCTTGATGTTACATTAACAAGAGCTAAATTTGATGAAATCTCTGCGCATTTAGTAGAGCGTACAATGGGTCCTACTCGACAAGCAATTCGAGATGCAGGTTTAACTGCTTCAGAAATTGATAAAATTATCCTTGTTGGTGGATCAACACGTATTCCTGCAGTTGTAGAAGCAATCAAGAAGGAAACTGGTAAAGAACCATCTAAAGGGGTTAACCCAGATGAGGTTGTAGCAATGGGAGCTGCAATCCAAGGTGGAGTTATTTCTGGTGACGTTAAAGATGTAGTATTACTTGATGTCACTCCACTTTCTTTAGGTATTGAGACAATGGGAGCTGTATTTACGAAGTTAATTGATCGTAACACAACTATCCCAACTTCAAAATCACAAGTTTTCTCAACTGCTGCTGATAATCAAACAGCTGTAGATATTCATGTATTACAAGGTGAAAGACCAATGGCTAGTGATAACAAAACACTTGGTCGTTTCCAATTAACAGATATTCCACCAGCACCACGTGGAATTCCTCAAATTGAAGTAACATTTGATATTGATAAAAACGGTATTGTAAATGTTCGTGCAAAAGATCTTGGTACCAACAAAGAACAAACGATTACAATCAAATCTTCTACTGGACTTTCAGATGAAGAGGTTCAAAGAATGGTTAGAGAAGCGGAAGAAAATGCTGATGCTGATAAGAAGCGCAAGGAAGAAGTTGAACTTCGCAATGAAGCAGATCAGTTAGTCTTCCAAACTGAAAAAACGATGAAAGATCTTGAAGGTAAAGTCGATGCTAGTGAAATCGCTCAAGCAAATGAAGCGAAGGATGCTTTAAAAGCAGCTATCGAGAAAAATGATCTTGAGGAAATCCGTAGCAAGAAAGATGCCCTACAAGAAATCGTACAAAATCTTACTGTAAAGCTATATGAACAAGCTCAACAGCAAGCAGGTGCTGCACAAGGCGGACAATCTGCACCTAAAGATGACAATGTAGTGGATGCCGAGTTTGAAGAAGTAAAAGACGACAAATAAGTAGTGAGAATGAAAAGTCAAAGTCAGTTTTTTACGACTTTGACTTTTTCTTTCTTCATTGCCTTTTTATTCATTTCAATGGTAAAATAACCTTTATGTGAAACGAATCGGGAGTGGAATTTTATGAGTAAAAGGGATTATTATGAAGTCCTTGGGGTAAGTAAGAGTGCATCAAAAGATGAATTAAAGAAGGCTTATCGAAAGCTTTCCAAACAGTATCACCCAGATATTAATAAAGAACCTGACGCAAATGAAAAATTTAAAGAGATAGCTGAAGCGTATGAAGTATTAAGTGATGATCAGAAAAAAGCACAATATGACCAATTTGGTCATGCTGGTCCAAATCAAGGTTTTGGTGGTTCTGATTTTGGCGGCGGTTTTGGTGGTTTTGAAGATATCTTTAATTCTTTCTTCGGTGGAGGAACAAGACGAAGAGATCCAAACGCTCCAAGACAAGGTGCTGATTTGCAATATACGATGACGCTCAGTTTTGAAGAAGCAGTTTTTGGAAAAGAAATGGATATTGAAATTCCACGTGAAGAAGAATGTGATACCTGCCATGGTTCTGGTGCAAAACCAGGTACAAAACCAGAAACATGTAACCACTGTAAAGGTTCAGGTCAATTAAATGTGGAACAAAATACCCCATTTGGACGCATTGTTAACCGTCGAGTATGTCATTACTGTAATGGTACTGGTAAAGAAATTAAAAATAAATGTAGTACATGTGGCGGATCTGGTAAGGTTAAAAAGCGTAGAAAAATCAATGTGAAAATACCTGCTGGAGTAGATGATGGACAACAATTAAGAGTATCTGGCCAAGGTGAACCTGGTGTTAACGGTGGACCATCTGGAGACTTATATGTGGTGTTCCATGTTCGTTCTCATGAATTTTTTGAGAGAGATGGCGATGATATTTATTGCGAAATGCCAATTACGTTTGTTCAGGCAGCTCTTGGAGATGAAATCGAGGTTCCAACGATCAATGGGAAGGTTAAACTAAAGATACCTGCAGGAACACAAACTGGGACGAAGTTTAGACTTAAAGGCAAGGGAGTTCCAAACGTACGAGGTTATGGAGTGGGCGATCAACATATTCTGATTCGTATTATTACACCTACTAAACTAACCGAAAAGCAAAAGCAGATATTAAGTGAATTTGCAGAGATTAGTGGTGGTGTTCCTCATGGGGAACAAGAAGAAAGCTTTTTTTCAAAAGTAAAACGCGCCTTCAAAGGTGAATAAGGATTGGGGCTGGCGAATGTGAAATGGTCAGAAATTAGCATTCATACTACAAACGAGGCAATTGAACCGATTTCAAATATACTACATGAAGCAGGCGCTAGTGGTGTAGTTATAGAGGATCCTTTTGATCTAACAAAGGAACGAGAAGATCAATTCGGAGAAATCTACCAACTAGATCCACGTGATTATCCTATAGAAGGTGTCATCATAAAAGCTTACGTACCAGTTAACAGCTTTTTGGGAGAAACAGTCGATGGGATTAAAGAAGCTATCAATGGTCTTATTCTTCATAATATTGATATTGGGTTAAATAAAGTCAGCATTAGTGAAGTGAATGAAGAAGAATGGGCTACGGCTTGGAAAAAATATTATCACCCTGTAAAAATATCAGAAAGATTTACCATCGTTCCGACTTGGGAAGAATACACACCAGTTCATAGTGATGAGCTGATCATTGAGTTAGACCCTGGAATGGCTTTCGGAACTGGAACACATCCTACTACTGTTATGTGTATCCAAGCCTTAGAAAGAACAGTTAATCAGGGAGACCAAATTATTGATGTGGGTACCGGTTCTGGTGTTTTGAGTATTGCTGCTGCTATGCTAGGAGCTAGTAAGGTCTCAGCCTATGATTTAGACCAGGTCGCTGTAACGACAGCAAAGATGAATATTAAATTAAATAAAGTACATCATGTTGTAGATGTCGCCCAGAAAAATTTATTAGATGGTGTCGAAGGGCCAATCGATGGAATTGTAGCGAATATATTAGCTGAAGTAATTGTTCGATTTACCGATGATGCGGCAAAAGTCGTTAAACAAGGTGGTTACTTTATTGCATCTGGAATCATTCAACAAAAAAAGCAAGATGTGAAAGATGCATTGATCAAATCAGGTTTT
>DASQIV010000194.1:0-3165 GCA_035631415.1 Pseudoneobacillus sp.
AGACGAAGAGTTCGTTAATAACCACACAAATGGTTTTGAGGAAACGAAAGAGCTTGTAAAAGAGTTCACTCCCGAATACACAAGCCAAATCACTGGCGTTGCACCGGAAAAAATTATCCGTGCGGCAGAAATTTACGGAAAGGCACCAAATGCAGTTGTGATGTTTGCCCGTGGAATTGAGCAACAAGTTAAAGGTGTCGATAATGTTTCTGCCTATACCAATATGGCGTTAGTAACAGGTAAAATTGGTCGTCCGAAAGCTGGAGTTGCTACTTTTACTGGTCAAGGGAATGGTCAAGGCGGCCGTGAACATGGTCAAAAATCAGACCTTCTTCCAGGATATCGTAAAATTACGAATCCGAAGCATGTGCAAGAGGTTTGTCAGGTTTGGGGAATTACACCGGAAGAAATGCCGAAGCCAGGGGTTTCTGCTTATGAAATGTTTGAATTAATGGAGCAAAAAGAAATTAAAGGTTTGTACTTATTATGCTCTAATCCAGCGGTTTCAGCCCCAAATCTAAACTTTGTACGAAAAGCATTAAAAGGACTAGATTTTATGGTGTGTTCAGATTTTTATCTATCAGAATCAGCAGAATTTGCCGATGTTATTCTTCCATCTGTTACTTGGTCCGAAGACGAAGGTACAGTTACTAATATTGAAGGACGTATTATTAAAATCAACAAAGCTCAGGAACCACTAGGAGAATCTAAACCAGATTGGCAAATTCAAGCAGAACTCGCTGAGTATTTAGGCAGAGGTCAATATTTCTCTCATTTACAAACAGCTAGAGATGTCGCAGATGAATTCCGCTTAGCTTCTAAAGGTGGCTACGCTGATTACTACGGTGCAACATGGGATAAGATCGATAAGCAAGACGGTGTATTCTGGCCATGTAAAGATGAAAATGACAAAGGAACACCGCATATGTTCTTAGATAAAAAATTCTATCATCCAGATGGAAAAGCAAAAATTTGTGCACTTCCTTATCGTCCGCCAGCAGAAGAGCCTTGTGAGGAATATCCACTTCGCTTAACAACAGGACGCGTTGTCTATCACTATTTATCTGGTAACCAAACTCGTCGCATTAATTTCTTGCGTGATATGTGCCCAGAGCCTTATGTAGAGGTACATCCAGAAACAGCCGCAAAATACAATATCGAGCATGAAGAAGTGGTTCGTTTATTTACTCGTCGTGGGGAAGCAGACTATAAAGTAAAAATGACTGAAGCCATTCGAAAAGATACCGTATTTGTTCCGTACCATTTTGGTCATGAACAATCTATTAATCTTTTAACAAATGCCGCACTTGATCCTATTTCAAGAATGCCAGAATTTAAAGCATGTGCAGCACAGATTGAAAAACTAGAAATGAAGAAGGTGTAATAAATGAAGAATCGGTTATATATTGAACTGGACAATTGTATAGGGTGCCGTTCTTGTTTAGCTGCCTGTACACAATGTGGCGGTCATGAACAGCGCAATCGTAACTATGTTTATGACGTAAATCCACTTGTGAACAGACAAACGATGCCATTGATGTGCCTTCACTGTGTGAACCCTGCATGTGCACGTAGTTGTCCGGCTCAAGCGATCCAAATTCACGAAACAGGAGCTGTTTTATCAGCGCTTGTTGAAAAATGTATCGGTTGTCAAAACTGTACGATTGCTTGTCCTTACGGTATTCCGAAATTTGATACAGAGCAAAACTTAATGTATAAATGTGACTTATGTATTGACCGCACTAAAGACGGGATTCCACCAATGTGTGCGAGTGTTTGCCCAACTAATACCCTTCAATGGTTAACGGAAGAAGAAATTGAAGCGAAGAAACATGCTTACAATATGGATAACGGTGGCAAATGGGTGACAAGCAGCCCGTTTTTAGAAAATGAAACGAATGTACGTGTAAACCTACCTGGTATTATCCAAGGTATTACAAAGTTGTTCTAGATCCAGTTTCAGGCGCCATCGGCTTGAGTGAAAAAATAAAAGGCATTTTTTCCATGGTCAAAAGCCAATCCGTCAAGAAGGTTGAAGAACAACCTTCATGCCGGCTCGTCTTTTGCTTGTCGCCTAAAGCTGAGCGCCTTACACATTTCAAATAAGGAGGGAATTTCATGATGGACAAAAATAACCAAATCCCGTTTGATGAGGATAATTATACGCATAATATCAATCGAAATAATGAAAGAAAGCTGGATCGCCGAGGCTTTATGAAAACGTTAGTGGGAGCGGCAGGAGTATTTGCTGTATCCTCCCTTCCATGGGGAGCAGTAGCGGCTAAGGAACTTTTAGGCTTGAAAAATAAAGAATACCCACATCAAAAAATTGCTGACTTAGATGCGGTAGGGATTGGTGAAGCAGTTGAATTTGCTTTCCCAGGTGAACATGATAGTGCTTTACTCATTCGACTTGGTGAAAAGAAGTTTGTTGCTTACCAAAATGCATGTACCCATTTAAGATGCCCTGTTTTTTGGGTGAAGGATCAAAATGAAATGGTTTGCCCATGCCATCATGGTAAATTTGATGTCGAGACAGGAGCACCAACCGCTGGACCACCAAGACGTCCATTACCTGAAATCGAAGTAGAAGTAAATGACGGTGCAATTTTTGCAGTAAGGGTGAAGCGTTATGAAGCTTAAGTTTATTAGTGTATTTATATTAGCCGGAATCTTAATGCTTAATATCGTTTTTACTCAAAAGATGGTCCACCAATACTTCTATGAAAATTATGTTAATACATTAATTTTTATGGGCTTAAATATTGTTCTTTTTCCAATCGCATTGATTGTCTATAAACGTGATCGTAAAAAAGGTGGCGAGCGCGCATGAACAGTGAAACATACTTAGATTTTTGTTTTGTTCGAGAAGAAAACGGCAGTTTCGCTGCTGAAATTGAAGGCTTGCTGAAAGAAATTTTTCAAGGAATAAGAGTGAATTGGTATTTGGAAGAAAAAAAGGCTGAAGGTGCGGATATCGTCGTGGCAGAGGTGAAGGGAATGAGTCCGTGGAAGACTGAGGCTGAAACTCTTCATTACTTAGAGGAAAATGCCGGTGAAGCATTTTGGCAATATCTCCAAGGTTATCAAATGTATATCTACCCGAATAATCCGAGAGGGTGTGGCAGCTGTGGAACTCATTAAGGATTTAGAAGGGTTCGTAGC
>DASQIV010000195.1:0-3255 GCA_035631415.1 Pseudoneobacillus sp.
TTTAAGGGCTTCACAGTATTTTCTTGCTGGCTCCTTAAGTTCTATACCAATAAAAAGACCACGGCCACGAACATCTTTTATAATTGGATTTTCAATTTCCTTCAGTTTGTTAATAAAATATTCTCCTAGCTCTAATGAACGATCAGCAAGTTTTTCATCTACTAATACATCAAGGGCAGCTATTGATACAGCACAAGCCATTGGATTTCCACCAAAGGTTGAACCGTGAGAACCTGGGTTGAAAACACCTAAAACATCTTTGTTTGCCACTACGCATGAGATAGGGAAAACTCCACCACCAAGTGCTTTTCCTAAAATATACATATCAGGATTCACATCTTCCCATTCACAAGCAAACATTTTTCCTGAACGTGCTAAACCTGCTTGAATTTCATCCGCGATGAAGAGGACATTATTTTCTTTACATAAATCAGCAGCAGCTTTTAAGAAACCTTCTTTAGGGATTACGATTCCTGCTTCACCTTGGATCGGCTCGATTAGAAATGCTGCCGTATTCGGTGTGATTGCATCTTTAAGAGCTTCGAGGTCACCGTATGGTATTAATTTAATTCCAGGAAGTAATGGTCCAAAACCACGCTTATATTCTGGGTCTGATGATAAAGAAACTGCTCCCATCGTACGACCGTGGAAGTTTCCGATACAAGCAATAATTTCTGCTTGATTATCTTCTACCCCTTTTACATCGTAAGACCAACGACGAGCTGCTTTAATAGCCGTTTCAACAGCTTCAGCTCCTGTATTCATTGGAAGAGCCATATCTTTATTTGTTAGCTTACAAACTTTTTCATACCATTGACCTAATTGATCATTATGAAATGCTCGAGATGTTAACGTTACACGGTCTGCTTGGTCCTTTAAAGCTTGAATAATTTTCGGATGACGGTGACCTTGGTTAACAGCTGAATAGGCACTTAACATATCCATATATTTTTGTCCTTCAGGGTCCATCACCCAGACACCCTCAGCCTTTGAAATAACAATTGGCAGTGGATGATAGTTGTTAGCCCCAAATTTTTCTGTTTGCTCGATAATTGATGTAGACTTCACAGATTGCGTCATATAAATTCAATTCCTCCATTCCCTTTATCGCATTAACGTATTGGGGGTCAGACCCCCATCACTGTGCTGCGTTAAAGCAACGGGGGTCTGACCCCCAGTGCTTTAACGTGTTAAAACTAGTACATTTCAGATGTTGTTTTGGCTTGCATGTGTAGTAATAGGTAGTCTGGGCCACCTGCTTTTGAGTCTGTTCCAGACATGTTGAAGCCACCAAATGGTTGGTATCCAACGATTGCACCTGTGCATCCACGATTGAAGTACAGGTTACCAACGTGAAAGTCTTCACGTGCTTGTTGGATTTTCTCACGGTTACGAGTGATGACTGCACCAGTTAAGCCGTATTCTGTATTGTTCGCAATCTCAATTGCATGATCAAAGTCACGAGCTTTACAAATACCCACAACAGGTCCAAAGATTTCTTCTTGCATGATGCGAGCTTTCGGATCAAGATCAGCGATGACAGTTGGTTGAATGAAGTAACCCTTTGAGCTATCTCCTTCTCCACCTGCCACTAAGCGGCCTTCTTCCTTACCGATTTCAATGTATTCCATAATTTTGTTGAATGCACTTTGGTCAATCACAGGACCCATGAACGTTTCTTGCTTTTCTGGGTTACCTAATGATTTTTGCTTCGTTAGTTCAATCACACGGTTTAATACTTGATCATACACGTCTTCTACAATAACAGCACGAGAACATGCAGAGCATTTTTGACCAGAAAAACCAAATGCAGATGCAACGATGGATTGAGCAGCTAATTCTAGGTCTGCTTCGTTATCAACGACAATTGTGTCTTTTCCACCCATTTCAGCAATTACACGCTTCAACCAAATTTGGCCATCGTTTAATTTAGACGCACGTTCAAAAATGCGTAGCCCAACATCACGTGAACCAGTAAAGCTGATGAAACGAGTATCTTTATGGTCTACTAAATAGTCCCCAACATCAGCGCCACTTCCTGGCACGAAATTTAGTACACCTTTTGGAAGACCTGCTTCTTCCATTACCTCTACGAACTTAGCCGCAACGATTGGCGTTGTGGAAGCAGGCTTTAATAGTACAGTGTTTCCTGTAACAATTGCTGCTACTGTTGTTCCAGCCATAATCGCAAATGGGAAATTCCAAGGTGAGATAATGATCCCTACTCCTAAAGGAATGTAATCATATCGGTTATATTCATTTGGACGGCTGTTCACAGGTACACCGTCTTTAATTACTAACATTTGACGAGCATAAAACTCTAAGAAATCGATGGCTTCTGCAGTATCAGCATCCGCTTCATTCCAAGGCTTTCCTGCTTCTTTTGTTAATAGAGCTGAAAACTCATGCTTACGACGACGAATAATTGCAGCTGCCTTAAATAATACATCCGCACGTGTTTCAGGCTTTACCTTTTTCCATGTTTTAAACGTTTCAACTGCCGCTTGCATAGCTTGTTCTGCTAACTCGCGATTTGCTTTTGAAACGCGACCAATTAACTCTTCTTTATTGCTTGGATTATATGAAGCAATTTTATCTTCAGTCGTAATATACTCTCCACCGATGACCAATGGATAATCTTGCCCTAAATAGCTTTCTACTGATTGTAGTCCCTTTAAATAAGCATTGCGATTTGTTTCATCCGCAAAGTTTGTAAATGGCTCGTGCTTGTATGGTTGTACCATTAAAAAATCCCCCTTTAAAAGAGCTTTTTTGCTCACCATAATTATTATTGCAATTTTCATGCCAGTTTAAAGAACCTTATTCCATCCAATTTCTCAACAATTATTAGCAAATTTTTTTTGCACTATACCACGTTAGGTTCGAACATATGCAAAATTTCATTGCACCCCTATCTTTTTTTCTTTAAAATAGTATCGACGAATCCTAATTTAAGGAGTTATTTTATGAAACATCATTCAGAGCCAAGTGAAGTTTTAAAAAATAAAATTTATCAAAAAGTATTAGATGAAATTGATATTGGGATACATGTAGTAAATGCTGAGGGCAAGACGATTATTTATAATAAAAAAATGATGGAAATAGAAAGCATGGAGAAGGAAGATGTTCTAAATAAGGATTTACTAGACGTTTTTTCATTTGAACAAAACAGTTATAGTACTTTAATAGAAGCACTTCATAATGGAAAAATCATACAAAACATTAAACAAAGATATTACAACAATAAAGGGAAAG
>DASQIV010000196.1:0-2531 GCA_035631415.1 Pseudoneobacillus sp.
GGGGGTCAGCCCCACAGTGCGTTAATGCGGTGAATGTGTAGAATTTATGACAATTTTCGATAGTTTTTTATATAAACTTGTTAGAAATCATAACAAATTGTTAATAATCAGTTATAATGAATTGATTTATAGAAAAATCTCTTGATGTAAAGGAAGATTATTTATTAATGAAGAAAAAAATTGCTTGGATTACAGATAGCACTGCTTTCCTAACGGATGAGTTAAAAAATCACCCTGACGTTTACGTAGTTCCACTTGGAATTATCTTTGGTGATCAAGCCTTTGAAGATGGAATTGATTTAAACACAGATGAATTATATCATCGCATTCGTTCCGATAAAGAAGTACCGAAGACCTCTCAACCCTCTTCTGGACGTTTTGCTGAATTATTCGAACGATTAAAGGATGAGTACGAGAGTGCCATTTCCGTTCATATCTCAAGTAAATTGAGTGGTACACTCGCTAGCTGTAAGACTGGTGCCGAAATGGCTCAATTCCCTTTGGAAGCAATCGATTCTAAATTTATGTCATATGCAATTACCTATCTTCTCGAACAAGGAATAAAAATGAATGAAACTGATATGGATTATAACGATATTGTTAAAAACCTAAGAGAAATAGCAGATCATTCCGAGAACTATATCTTATTGGGTAGTTTGGATCAGTTTTATAAAGGCGGTCGAATGTCCGGGACCTCCTATTTATTGGGTAGCATCTTAAAAATAAAGCCCATCATTCGTGTCAACCGCAACGGCGAATTTGAGTTATTCGAAAAGGTTCGTTCTGAAAAGAAAGCGGTCGCGAGAATGATTGAACTCTTACATCAATCCTATGAAAAAAATAAAATAACCCAGATTCAGATTATGCACGGAAATGTGCTGCAAAAAGCCCAGGAACTAGCTGCAGAAATAAAATCCCTACTTCCTGATCTAGATATCTTTATTGGTGATATAAGTTCTACGATTGCCGTTCACGCCGGTGAAGGAACAATTGGTATAATCTGGAATACGAAATAATAAAGACATCCAACAAAACCTCGGCTACTGGGTAGCCGAGGTTTTGTTATCATCCTTCTCTTGTTATTATTCCACCATGGTTACTTCCATTATCAACCGTTTCCTGAATAGGATAAAAACGTTGAAATACCTCGAGTAATTCCTCGTGATCTTGTCGAGTTCCCAAGGTTAGGCGCATGCAACCATTGTACTGTGGAAATGGAAAAAACCGAACAACCAACCCCATTCTAAGTAACTCTTCGTTTAAACCTTCAGTATCTCTTAGATTATAAATAAATAAGAAATTTGTTTGTGATGGGAAAAATGACATATGGAAATCTTTTAACTTTGCAGAAAGATAGTTTCTTTCTATTAGATTTTTCTGAGCGCAGACTTGAATAAATTCCTGATCCTTTAAAGCAATCACTGCTGCATTCTGCGCTAACTGATTGACGTTAAAAACCTCTTTTACCTTTATAAGTTGATCTAATACAAGAGGATTCATCATTCCATAACCAACTCTAAGTGCAGCAAGCCCGTAAATTTTTGAAAAAGTACGTAAAATTACTAAGTTTGAAAAAGAAGCTAATAAGGAAATAGAATTAATTTTATCCTTTTCTTCCATATACTCGTCATATGCTTCATCGAGAATTACTAATATGTGTGAAGGAATTTTTTCAATAAAATCCTTTAACTCTAAAGGATCAACACAAGTGCCAGTTGGGTTATTAGGATTACAAATAAAAATCATTTTTGTTTTCTCGGTTATCGCTTCGTACATACCATGCAAATCGTGAGCCCCATTAACTAATGGTATTAATTTTGGCAATCCACCTTCAATAATGACATTAGAACGATAAATCGGGAATGTAATTTCCGCCATAATGGCTTCATCATTCTGCGTGATAAAGGCTCTAGTTAAGAGTCGAATAAGCTCCTCAGAACCATTACTAATTAGAAAATAATCCTTTGAAAGCTTGTTATGCTGTGATAGTTGCTCGCGTAGCTGCTCAGTAGTCCCATCTGGATAAAGAGATAAGGAATGTATAGAACGATGGAGTTCTTCAGCAACCAATGGTGAATAACCATAAACGTTTTCATTATCAGATAGCTTTCGTAGTTTTTTAGGGTTATATTCTTTTTGAATATCCTCTAATGTTTTACCAAGAGGATATGGTTTTATACTTTCAATCTCTATTTTTGGTCTTACATCCAAAATGAACACCTCAATAAAGGGAGGGACAAAGATCCCTCCCCCTCGAATTTTACTATCTTGCTTCCGCTATTAGGTTCTTATTAGTCACTTTTTCGTTTTTTAAAGATTTCCACGTCTCTCTTGTTCGCGTTCAATCGATTCGAATAAGGCTTTGAAGTTTCCTTCACCGAACCCACGAGCCCCTTTTCGTTGAATAATTTCAACAAAAAGTGTTGGTCTGTCTACCACTGGCTTTGTGAAAATTTGTAATAGGTAACCTTCATCATCACGGTCTACTAATATATTAAGCTCTTTAATCTTATCAATTTCTTCATCAATTT
>DASQIV010000197.1:0-3474 GCA_035631415.1 Pseudoneobacillus sp.
CCGGATAACCATGGCGAGGTATTCCACGGTCAATCATTTCGATTCCAACAATTTTACGAGGAAGGCCATTTTCCTTTTGGTTTAAAAGAACTGATTTACCAATAAAATCTGCCTCTTTATTTAGCTTTACAGCAAATCCAATACCAGCTTCAAGTGGAGAAATTTCAGGAGAAAGTTCCTGTCCATATAACGCGAGATTGGCTTCAAAACGAAGTGTATCACGTGCACCTAAACCACATGGAAGAACTCCATCTTCTTTACCCACCTCTAGAATTTCCTTCCAAAGCTTTGCCGCATCCTCAGGCTTGCAATAGATTTCAAAACCATCTTCTCCCGTATATCCTGTTCTTGAAACTAATGCCTTTTTACCACCTAACTCTACTTCAGTTTGGAATTTGAAGAAACCTATTTCTGATAGTTTTACTTCACCTGCAAGCTTTTGAAGAACTTTTTCTGCAAGTGGCCCTTGTAAAGCTAATTGAGCAGTATCCTCTGAAAGGTTTACAAGCTGAACATTTCCTTCAAGATGATCTTCTATCCATTTGTAATCTTTATCAATATTAGAGGCATTTACTACGAGTAAATAGTGGTTTTCTTCGATCTTATAGATTAATAAATCGTCTACAGTTCCACCGTTGTCATAGCACATAGCAGTGTATACCGCTCCACCATTTTTAAGTTTTGAAACATCGTTTGTCATCATTTTTTGTAAAAAATCTAAACTATCAGTCCCTTTAACTTCAAATTCACCCATATGGGATACATCAAAAAGGCCTGCTTTGGATCGAACGGCTTCATGTTCTTCTTTTATGCTCGAAAATTGTACTGGAAGCTCCCATCCACCAAAGTCGATTGTTTTTCCACCATATTCTTTATAAATATCAAATAGCGGTGTGCGTTTTAAATCTGACATACTCATCCCCCTTGTTTAATTAACTATTACTAGATAGGTACATACTATGAAAAAAGGACAGAAAACCCCCTTTTACTAAAAGAAGGTCTCTGTCCTTGCACCTGAAAGTTTACCGATTACGGTTTTCCCCTTTGGTGGCTTCCCAAAAAAGCTCTCTCCAGAGGTGCGTCCAACAAGAGTACTTTTGCCTGAGAGATTCACAATGTATCAAATCATTGCTTGCTCCTTCGGCGCCACAACTGCAGTCTCTCCCCTTGCTTTCATTCGCATTTATAAAATTTTCCAAGTTGGTCATACTAATGAAACATAATAGGTTTACTTAAAATAATTCTGATTGCTTTTAATTTTAGAAACTTTCAAAGCTACTATCATCCTACATTAAAAACAATATTTGGGCAATCCTTTTATTTCAAAAATGGAAACGCTTTTATGAAGGTTATTCCTTTCATTTGTAACAATTTTTAATACAACAAAAAAATAACATACATACTAAAAAAAACTAGTCTATCAGGCAATAAAAAGGAGCTAAAAAAATGACGATCCAGATAGATTTTGATGTATCCTGGCATGACGAATTTTTAAGCCGGATGGATAATGACGGGCCATGGGGTAATTGGGAACTATTTAAACTAGCAATTGAAGTGGAGAAACACTTAGTTATCCCTGAATTCGAAGGTTTACAGGCTCCTAATCACTTATCAGGCTTAACACCGCTACCACATCAGTTAGAGGTTGCTAAACAAGTTATAGAGAATATGAATGGAAAAGCCATTCTTGCTGATGAAGTAGGATTAGGCAAAACAATTGAAGCAGGACTCATTTTAAAAGAATATATGATTCGGGGTTTAGTAAAAAAAGTACTAATTCTCGTCCCAGCTTCTCTAGTGACTCAGTGGGCTTTTGAATTAAACACTAAATTTTTCATCCCTGCCATGACTCAGAGAAAAAGCTATATATGGGAGCAAGCAGATGTGGTTGTTTCATCCATTGACACAGCTAAACGAGACCCCCACCGGGATATTATTTACAAACAAGATTACGACCTCATCATTATTGATGAAGCCCATAAACTTAAAAACAATAAAACAAAAAACTATGAATTTGTTCAAAATTTAAAGAAGAAGTTTTGTCTCCTATTGACGGCAACACCTATCCAAAATCGAATCGAGGAAATTTTTAATCTAGTTTCTTTGTTAAAGCCAGGACATCTAGGAAGTGAGTCAGTCTTCTATGAAAAATATAAGAGAGATTCTCGTTCCTTAAATGACAATGAGCATTTAAAAGAATTAGTGAATAAAGTTATGATTCGAAATAGAAGAAATGATACCGGCATCGAATGGACAAAACGAAAGGTAGAAACCATTCCTATTGAATTTACGAAGGAAGAAAGAGAATTGTACGATGCTGTTACAAATCTCAAAAACGAAGGAGATTGGTTAGGTTCAAGTCAATTTTCTGTCATGACCTTACAAAGAGAAGCCTGTAGTAGCCGTGAATCTGTTTTTTACACCTTAAAAAATATGCTACAAAGAAAAGAAAATCCCTCTAAATTATTTGAAGATCAGATTCAATTGTTGATAAAAAAGGTGGAACAAGTGACTACTAATTCTAAAGCTAATAAAGCCCTTGAATTAATCCAGCAAATTGAGGATAAAGTCATCATCTTTACGGAATATCGTGCTACACAATTCTATTTACAATGGTTTTTAAAGCAACATGGAATTAGTTCGGTCCCATTTCGAGGTGGCTTTAAAAGAGGGAAAAAGGATTGGATGAGAGAGCTTTTCCAAAAACATGCCCAAGTTCTTATTGCAACAGAAGCCGGTGGAGAAGGTATCAATCTTCAATTCTGTCATCATATTATTAATTTTGACCTACCATGGAATCCAATGCGTTTAGAACAGCGTATTGGCCGTATCCATCGTCTCGGTCAAGAAAAAGATGTAAATATCTATAACTTTGCAATCAAAAATACTGTAGAAGAACATGTATTAAAACTCCTATATGAAAAAATTGAATTATTCGAAAAGGTCATAGGGGATTTGGATGATATTTTAACAAGATTAGAATTTGGAAATATCGAGGACCACTTAATTGATATCTTTGGACAATCTAGTTCTGAAGGTGAAATGAGAATCAAAATGGATAATCTTAATGCCATGATTCAGTTTGCTGAAGAAATGAGAGGGGGAGAAAACCATGCAGCAACAGGAAATTCATAAGTTTTTGATCAAATATTTTCAATCAAACCACTGTGAGATTATTGAAAATAGACCAGGATATTTGATTGTTCAATTAACCATTGAGTTAGATAAGGAGCTAATGAATCGACCTTTTTATTGGCACTATCTCGAAAAAACAGGTGGAGTTCCAAATCCAATGAGGCTTACCTTCATAACCGATCGGCAATTAGCTCCTGAACACATTCAAGGTGAACTTATTCATTTTGGTTCACCTCGTCTGCACCAAATCTTTGAATCAACGAAGAGACTTGCAGGTTATATTAGACTCTATGAAAACCATCAAATCAATCAACAACATATTCCTTTATTACCTTGGCT
>DASQIV010000198.1:0-3767 GCA_035631415.1 Pseudoneobacillus sp.
ATATAACCCTCATTCTTCTTCCCCCTTAAGGAAATCATCATCTTATATGATACCTTTCCTATATCTAGACAATCAACCCTTTATTGGTCTTTTTGCCTATTTCAGTCTATTTAGGTCGACTTTTCGGGTATGGAATCAGGAAATAAGTTGGGTTATCTAATTTTCGTTAGCTCCATAATAATAATCATATTGACCTACTAATAATTTTGTCACATGAGTAAACATAGTAGAGCGATCAATTTTGCCATTTGTAAATACACCAATGGCGCCTTCTTTTTTTCTGATATTCTCCTTTTTTGCATAATCATCCATTACAGGTCCTAATTCTTCTCCATTTCTTAGGAGATTTGCAATTTCATCTGGCAAAAGAATTTTTGCTCCGCCTGCTAATAGAGGGGGGTGACCTTTAACAACCAATGCACCCCAATTGCATAGAAAAAGACCAAACGAAGACTCTTGCACTCCTCCTTCTAGGCCGATTCCGATATCACCACCACCTAATTTTAAGGCATGTTCCGCTCGGTTGATGGCACCTTTCATCGTTTCCTCATCTGAAAAGGGCTGTTCACTTACGCCAGAAGGCACATCTAAAGAATTAAATTCATACCCTTTTGAAAATGCGCCTTTAACTGCCTCGACTTTTGCAGGATTTTTTGATCCAATAATGATCTTCATGTTGTTAGTTCCTCCCAGATATATATGTTCACTTATAATATTTTTAAAAACTGAAAAAGGCATAGTTTGACCTATGCCTTTCGCTTTACTTTTCTCTTAGCTATTTCTTTTAATACTTTCAACAGTAGATTTGTCACATGCTTTCACAAGCTTTACAAGCAACTCTTTAGCTGCAGCATAATCATCCACGTGAACAATGGATGCATGTGTATGAATATAACGGGAACAAATCCCAATAACTGCACTTGGTACACCGTTATTAGAGGTATGTACTCTACCTGCATCTGTTCCACCTTGTGAAACAAAATATTGATATGGAATGGAGTGAGTTTCGGCCGTATCTAAAACAAATTCTTTCATTCCACGATGGGTTACCATGGAACGATCAAGGATTCGTAATAATGCACCTTTACCTAGTTGTCCGAATTCATTTTTACTTCCAGACATATCATTAGCAGGACTTGCATCTAATGCAAAGAAAATATCAGGATTAATCATATTTGCAGCCGTTTGAGCTCCGCGTAATCCTACTTCTTCTTGTACCGTTGCACCAGAATATAATAAGTTTGGTAGCTTTTCGTCTTTTAGTTCTTTTAATAATTCGATTGATAATCCACATCCATATCGGTTATCCCAGGCTTTTGCTAAGATTTTCTTTGGATTGGCCATTGGGGTAAATGGACATATAGGTACAATTTGTTGTCCCGGACGAATACCTATTTTTTCAGCATCTTCTCGATCATCTGCCCCAATATCAATTAGCATATTTTGTATTTCCATAGGCTTACTGCGTTTTGCTTCGTCAAGTAAATGTGGAGGAATGGATCCAATAACACCTACAATAGGCCCTTGTTCTGTCATTATTTGAACTCTTTGAGCTAATAAAACCTGACTCCACCAACCACCTAGGGTTTGAAAACGGATCATACCATTATCAGTAATGGATGTAACCATAAATCCAACTTCATCCATATGACCTGCAACCATGATAGTTGGTCCATTTACGTCCCCTTTTTTCACTCCAAATACACTACCAAGTTTGTCTTGAATAATTTCATCAGAATATGCAGTCAATTGTTCCTTCATAAACTTGCGTACAAGATGCTCATTACCTGGAGCTCCTTGTAACTCTGTTAAAGTTTTAAATAGTTCTAAAGTGTGCTCATTCATTTTATTAGCTCCTCCTGAATTCTTTATGAAAACGAAACATATGTATAATTTGTATTTTACAAAAATTCTTGATAAGTGACCACTATTAAATCATTTTGTTTGAACGTTAAATCAATTCGCAACCGCCAAAGTTGTAAGGTATACTTATCATATAAGCAAAAGCCTTTATGAAGGGGTGGCCAATAATGAAGTGGAAGTCTTTTTTATTAGGTGTAGCGGTTGGTGCCATAAGTAGCTATGCAACAAATAAATATATAACAACCCAATCTTTTTTATCTGCCGAAAAGGTCCTTGAACATGCTAAAAAACAATTTAAAGAAAACGGTCCCATTTCTGGGTCATGGATTCATATGAAGCTTGAACCATTCCAGAAAAATCAATTATCCTATCAAGTCTATAAAGGTGGCATATTTAGAAAAAGCAATCATGAGCATCCTGAACAATATGAATTCATTGCAGATGCCAGAACCGGAACATTACTTGAAGTATATCCCATCTAGAAAGAAGGGACTGCCCTTCTTTCTATTTTTCTCTTTTGATAGCCTCTGTAATATTCCCCTTATCATCCCATTTCACAGCACGATAAACGGCATCATGATAAAATACAAACCATGCATTCTTTTTAATACCGTAAGGCAACCATTCTTCCTTTGCTTTAATTGAATCCATCGGATAATCATCATATGCCATGACCCATAATGGGTTATGGTGTGCATGAGTTGGCATTAAATCAGCCATATGTATGATGGTTTCCTGCTCATCTTTGATTAAAAGAATGGAATGCCCATCACTGTGCCCACCTGTATGGGCCATTTGTATTGGTCCAAGTTCCCATGTTTCTGAAAAAGTTTCTACTTGATCTACGATCGCTTCCCAATTTTCCTTCCAATACGTATTGGCAGAGCGTACATTTGGATTTTGCATTTCGTTCCACTCAATGTCAGAAGCTATTATTTTTGCTTTTGAAAAAACAGATACAAATCTTTCATCAACTAATTTTGTTAATCCACAAGCATGATCAAAGTGTAAATGGGTCATCAATATATAATCAATGTCTTCGGGCTTCAAACCTAATCGCATTAAATTTTCTTCAACCATTGATTCTTCCGTTACACCAAAGTTCCTCTTTTGCTTCTCCGTTAACTTTCCCTTACCGATGCCAGATTCAACTAGAATATTTTTCCCATTCCATTGGATTAAGATCGGGTCAGTTCGTAATTCAATTTGATTTTTATCATTACAGCTATATCTTTTCTCCCATAAAGGCTTCGGGACAACCCCAAACATGGCCCCCCCATCTAAGTTCGTAACCCCACCTGAAAGCCAAGTTAATTTCAAATCCTTTAGTGCAAGTGTTTCCATGTTTACTCACCCTTTCGTTCTTATTATTTTAACATTTTTAGAAAATTAAAAATAATATTTTAAACTTTGACTCTGTTAAACATGACTGTTGATTTCCGCTGCAGGCACTCGCTTTCCGCGGGGCGTGCGGTGAGCCTCCTTGTCGTTATCGCTCCTGTGGGGTAAAAATGATCCCTCACACGGATCATTTCACCTAGGTCTCACCTGTCCCGCTTTTCCCGCAGGAGTCTCGCACCTTCCGCTCCAATCAACATTGTTAAAAATCAACACTGCTCTTTAACACAGCCTAAACTTTAAATAAAAATAGACCAATTCAAGAATCGAATTGGCCTAAGCTCTTTATTTTTTTGGATATTTAACTTCGCTACGATAAATACGATTTCCCTTTTGGGAAAACTTTTCTTCATATTCAGTCATAATATTACCTTGATATTCGCTCTGATGTAAATCTAGAATTACATAAGTTAGTAATAACCCATATTTTGAAAAGCTCATTAACGAATATTCAAATAATCCTTGGTTGTCTGTTTTAAAATGTATTTCTCCTTCATCAATAAGAA
>DASQIV010000199.1:0-4620 GCA_035631415.1 Pseudoneobacillus sp.
TGAAAACGTATTAGCTATTCCTGTTATAAAAGGTCAAAAAACAGAAAAAGAAAAATTTGCAGGTGCTAAATTTACGTATACCATTGAAAGTCTTATGCATGATGGTAAAGCACTTCAATCCGGGACATCTCACCATTTGGGTAATGGATTTGCTAAAGCATTTGGCATTCAATTCACAGACCAAGATGGAAATCTCCAATATGTTCAACAAACCTCTTGGGGTTTTACTACTCGTATTATTGGTGCAATGATAATGGTTCATGGAGATGACCGTGGCTTAGTTATCCCTCCAAAAGTGGCTCCAACCCAAGTAATGATTGTTCCGATTGCACAGCATAAAGAAGGCGTACTTGATTTTGCGTATGATTTGAAGGAAAAACTATCAAAAAATGTTCGTGTAGGTATTGATGCAAGTGATAAAAAGCCAGGTTGGAAATTTAATGAATATGAGATGAAAGGAATACCTCTACGCCTAGAAGTAGGTCCTAAAGATATTGAAAATAGTCAAGTGGTATTAGCTAGACGTGATACTGGTGAAAAAATGATTGTAGCTTTAGAGGAATTGGAAGTTAGGATGAATGAAATTCTTGAAGATATTCAAGCAAACCTTTATAAAAAAGCAAAGGATCATCGTGAACACAGAACTTTAGTTGCTAAATCTTTAGCGGAATTAAATGAAATTCTTGAAACAAAACCTGGTTTCGTTAAAGCGATGTGGTGTGGTGATAGAGATTGTGAAGATAAAGTAAAAGAGGAAACAGGGGCAACTTCTCGTTGTATTCCGTTTGAACAAGAAAAAATAGCGAACACTTGTCTATGCTGTGAAAAAGAAGCTAAACATATGGTATATTGGGCAAAGGCTTATTAAAACATTAAGGCTCTTTTCGTAAACTTTGTTGCTACAAAGACATAATTCTCATAACTTATCTGTTATTACTCATAAACTTATTTGTAAAATAACGAAAAGATGTCACGAAATAGGTCTAGGAACGTGTTTTTACTAATGTTCGAAAAGCAACAATCTATGCGAAAACAGCCTCAGTAAAAAAGTAATTTGTCTTATTCTTTAAATTCTCGCTTATAATCCTTTTTACTTTGTTTATCACCTTTATATTTTTTCCAACCAACGTAAGATAATGTCATAATGATAATACTTCCAGTTGAAATCATAACCCACCAAAGGGATGGATCTGCTTCATCTTCAGTCATCTCATCAAAAATGGATTCTAAGTCTGTTTCTAATGCTTGAAGTTCCTTTTGACTTGTCGCTTGCGCTAGTATTTGGGGTCTATATTCATCAATAAAATTTATACGAGCATCAATTTGTTGTACACGATCAGCTGGAATATCAATTTTTATACTTGGATATATCATTTCATACATTGTTAAAAACGAATTAAACGTTTCATGAAAACCAATATTATCTCCACTATTTGCTGCCTCTTTTACTTGGTTAAAGGTTGACATAATAGGGCCTTCCATTTCAGCCCATAGGGGTTGATGTGTAGAAGTTACTGCATCCATTACTAAACGAAACTGAGTCAGCCTATTAACTCTCTCTGGTTGCCCCATACTTGCACTTGTAACAGCCTCTAAAGCATCGTTATGAGAAATTGTCACTATTCTTAATTCATCCATCGTAAAGGGCTGTCCATTTCCCGTAAAAGAGAGAAATTGCTTTGAGAAATATTGTAATAACTTTTTTGCATCTTCATACTTATTTAATTTAACCATTTGTAGTGCATCATCTGATATTTGGTCAAGCTCCGTTAAAGGCGACGCTTTTTCAGCACTAACATAAAATGGTATTATCATAAAAATGACTAGGAATATACTTAATACTTTAGCTTTCATCCTTGTCCCCCCTCTAATTACTAATAAAATGTATGAGGGGATGGACAAGGTTAGACCACAACAGCTATTTATTTTTCTATTTAATTTAGTAAATTTTAAGACGATTTTGTTTTATTCCAAAATAATAAGCCAGTCCAATAGATAAAATAGATAACCAGAAGGTGAAATAACCAATTTGCGGAGTGTATAAATCCAACACATGATACTTAGGAAGCATAAAGAAAACATAATCAATTATATCATTATGTAAAGTCCAAATCGCTGTTACAACAATATGCCATAATTTTATTCGATAAAAAGGAGCATATAGTATACCTTGTATAGCCATTGCTAAATGAGAAAGGATAAGCATATACCCAACTTCATCAAGCTCTCCTGTTACCACAAAAACAAGGATATTCATTACCACTGCCCAAATTCCATATTTAAATAAGGTAACAATAGCAAGTGCTTCTAAAAGACCCGAATTCTTTTTCATTAAAAATGCGATCAAAACAAATACAAAAAAGAGACTTGCAGTCGGACTATCTGGTACAAAGACTAAATACTTTGCAGGCGTCTCTGCAAGTTGCCAGCCATACCAATAGTAACCATAAAATGTACCAAGGATATTAACAATTAATAAGAGCAATAGAATATTTCGGTTAGCTAGATAAGTATAAATCCAATTCAATTTATCGATCCCCGTTTCATACAAACTATCCTTATTTTACCATATCAATAAATATAATAAAAAGCTGACGTCTTAACGTCAGCTTTATTATTTATTACAGGCTTATTCTGGTTTTAAGCTAGAGATAAATTCGCCAAGCTTTTGTAATTCTTCATCAGTGCCTTTGAAAACTCCAGCAGGCATATTGCCTCTACCATTTTTAGCTATATCCATTACTTCTTCTGGTGTTAAACCAGTGTCAACAAGAGCTGGAGCACCTGCTCCTCCTGTTAACTCAGCACCATGACATGTTAAACATCCATTGGCTTCCATAATTTTATAGCCTTCTGATTCATGATCAACTTCCACTTCAGCAACGATTTTCCCTTGTTTTGCAGCTGCTTCCCAGTCATGAGTTGCAACAGACTCCCAAGTTAAATAGAAGATTCCTGCTAAAGCTAAAAGCATGAAACCTGTTGCTAATGGACGCTTTGAAGGACGACGATGCGGCCCGCGATCAATAAATGGTGCAAGTAATAAGCCACCGAACGCTAACCCAGGCATAATCATAGCTCCAATAACTGTATAAGGACCAGAAGCATAGGAATACTTTAGCAATTGATATAAGAATAAGAAATACCAGTCTGGTAACGGAATATATCCTGTATCTGTTGGATCAGCAATTCTCTCTAATGGAGATGGATGAGCAACAGTTAAACATAAATAACCAATTAAAAAGACTGCTCCAACCATCCACTCTTTTAATAAAAAGTTTGGCCAGAAAGCTTCAGTTTTACCAGGGTATTCCGAATAATCTTTAGGAATATTCGGTTTTCGCTCAGCTGGGACACGTGAGTCACCAACAAACTTCATCCCTTTTCCACGATGCATTGTTTAATCCCCCTCCTTTTTACTTACGGTATTTAAAAAGTTTTTATAGTGGACCCGAAATACCTTGTTTACGAATAATTAAGAAGTGTGTGCCCATTAAGCCTAACAATGCCCCAGGTAAGAAGAATACATGGATAGCAAAGAAACGAGTTAATGTTTGTGCACCAACGATATCATGGTGTCCAGCAAGTAATACTTTTACTTGCGTACCAATTAACGGTGTAGCTTCTGCAATTTGCAAACCTACTTTTGTTGCAAATAAAGCTTTCATATCCCAAGGTAATAAATAACCTGTGAAACCTAATCCAAGCATTACGAAGAAAATAAGTACTCCGACTACCCAGTTTAATTCACGTGGCTTTTTATAAGCACCTTGGAAGAATACGCGTAACGTATGTAAGAACATCATTACGATAACTAAACTAGCTCCCCAGTGATGCATTCCACGAACAATTTGTCCAAATGCCACTTCGTTTTGGAGATAGTATACTGATTTCCATGCATTTTCGATATCCGGAACATAGTACATTGTTAAAAACATTCCAGATAGAATTTGGATTACAGTTACGAAAAATGTTAATCCACCAAAACAGTAAACAAATGCTGAAAAGTGATGAGCAGGGTTTACGTGTTCTGGTACTTCATGGTCAGCAATATCACGCCACAAAGGCGTAATATCTAAACGCTCATCAACCCAATCATAAATCTTGTTTAACAATTATTACGCCTCCTTTCGTGGTTTCGCTTTACCTAAGTATAAGAGACCATCTTTTTCCATAGTAGGATATACATCAAGTGGTGCCAACGGTGGTGTACCAGGAACGTTTGTACCATCTTTAGTATAACGTCCATAGTGACACGGACAGAAGAATTGTTCAGGATTAGCCTTGTCCGTATTCCAACCAACTGTACAACCTAAATGTTTACAAACAGGTGAAAGGGCAACAGTTTTACCATTATCATCCTTATAAACCCAAGCTGTACTTGTTACTTCAGATTCATACCATGCATCTGTTTGTGTAAACGTAAAGTCAACACGTTTTGGTTCATTTGTTAATTCTGCTATTTTTTGCGATGTTGGAATAAAATCTCCAGCAGCCTCTGCTTTTAATACAGGATCAATTGCAAAACGAACCATTGGCATTAACATACCAGCGGCCATGAAACCGCCTACACCAGTTAAGGTATAGTTTAAGAATTGTCGTCTAGAAACTCGATTTTTG
>DASQIV010000200.1:0-2721 GCA_035631415.1 Pseudoneobacillus sp.
TGGTAAATGCTCATAATATCTCCTCAATTTAAGCAAAAGAGGGTCTTACTATTGACCCTAAAATAATTAACCTAGCCAATGAAAAACTTGGCTTAAACCTGCTGTTGCAAATCTTAAGACTAAGATTGCAACTATGGGAGAAATATCAATCATTCCTAGTGGAGGAATAATTCTTCTGAAGGGTTCTAAATATGGTTCACAAATTCTAGATAACAATTGCCCGAAGGATGATTCTCTAGCATTAGGAAACCAAGATAATAATATATAGATTATTAAAGCCCATGAATATATTTGAATTAGCCAGCTAAGAAAATATAAAACTACGTCCATTAACTACTACCACCTCTTATCTTGATAATCTTGCTCATACATAATTTCTGAAATATTTCCTGATACTTCAACGTTATCTGGCGTACAAAGGAAAATGTTTGCGCCAATTTTTTGAATATCTCCCCCGATTGCATACACTGTCCCACTTAAGAAATCTACAATTCTCTTTGCCTGATCATGATCTATACGTTGTAAATTGACAACGACAGAGCGACGATTCTTTAAGTGGTCGGCGACGTCTTGTGCTTCTGCATATACACGCGGTTCTAGTAAAACCATCTTAGAGGATTTTTGCAAACTTTGAAGACTAACGACATTTTGCTTGGCAGAACTATGTTTAGTCGGTTTGACAGGCTCTATCTCATCATCAATATATTCCTGTTCTTGCTCCTCATATTCATCATCTAAAAAGAAAAATGTTTTAAATTTTGATTTAATACTCATTATTGCACCTCCTCTTCTTCTCCTACAAGCGCAGTACCAATCCGCACCATAGTGGCTCCCTCTTCAATAGCGATTTTAAAATCGTTTGACATTCCCATCGATAATTCATGGCAAGGTGCATGTTCCCATCTCTTCTCAATAACTTGAGTTTGAAGTGATTTAAGTGATTGAAAACAATGACGGATGATATTTTCATCATCTGTATTTGGTGCCATTGTCATTAATCCCTCAATTATCAAATTTGGAAAATATTTCAATTTTTCAATAAAGGAAAGCACCTCATTTGGTGACAATCCATGTTTTGAATTTTCACCTGAAACATTCACTTGTACTAAACATTTGACTGGTTTCTTTGCACGTTTATTAATCTCTTCTGCAAGTGAAATTCGATCAAGAGAATGAATATAATCAACAATGTCAATAATATTTTTCACTTTACGAGATTGAAGTGAACCAATATAATGCCAAGTAGGTCTGTCCCCTATCACTTTCCACTTTTCTAATATGCCCTCATCACGATTCTCACCGAGGTTCGTGATACCAGCCTCTATTGCTTCTATTGCCCTTTCAATGCTTACATATTTGGTAACGGCAATTATTTTAATGTCATTTGGGTTACGGGCAGCTTTCATGCATGTAGCATATATGTCTTGATTAACATTTTCTAACTTTGATGCTACTTTCATATATAAGATGAATCCTCCTTCCAACCAATAAAGCTCATCATTCTTCCCGTTTTGCCCTGGTCACGTCGATGTGAAAAAAATTCTGCTTTATGGCAACTAGAGCAATAATCTGTAACAGAAATATTTGATTCGAGAACTCCAGATTGAATGAGTAATAATTTATTGAGTTGTTTTAAGTTCAACTGATATTGTCCTTCTTTTATTTGATTATATGGTTTTTTTTCGACATCTTCTAGTATCTTTTGTACGAAATCGATAACAAAATCATCAACAATATAACAATTTTCGCAAATTGAAGGTCCAATGGCCACTAAAAAGTTCCGTGGATCATGACCTTCCAAGATCCACTTTTGCACCATTTCCTTTGCAATACCATGTACAGTACCCTTCCAACCTGCATGTGCTACACCAATGGTTTTAGACACCTTATCGATAAAATAGATAGGAACACAATCAGCATAACAAAGTGTGAGAAGAATTCCTTTTTCAGATGTATAAAAACCATCAGTATCTAGAATGGAATCATTGTACTGGAACGTTCCTCTTCCACAGTCAGCATTCGTAATTTTCTTTATATTTATTCCATGAGTTTGCTCAGCAGCGACCCAATTTGTTGTGTTAATTTGTATTTGCTCTGACAATTTTTGTTTATTTCGACATACTGACTCTACGGAATCTCCGACATGAAGTCCTAAATTTAATGTAGAAAAAACATCTTTACTATATCCACCATTTTTAGTTGTAATACCTGCAACTAATTGTGGAAATTCTATTTCCCATTGCTTTAAAGAAAAATATTCTTTCGTTTTCAAAACAAATGGTTCCATTTTCCCCAACCCTTAATATGTTTTCTATAGTTTACCATATAAAAGTAGATGTTCATAATCTATTTCTGTTCGAAAGAGTTAAAAAAAGAAGAGGTATTTAAGCCTCTTCTTCGATATATTTAACCTCGGTTTCCTTATAGCGAACAAGTATAACATCTTCCCCAATTTTTAGAATATTTTTCCATGGTATGATAATATCTTCATCTTTACCGAAGAAACCTAATACCTTCCCTGCCCCACTTACGATAACCGCATCAATTTTTCCTGTTGTTAAATTAATATCAATGTCTCCAATATTCCCTAACTTTTTCCCATCTCCAACATTTATAACATCCTTTACTTGAAACTCAGAAATCCTTACCATTCTCTTTCCCCTCCACCCTTATTCTCCTAATAAGAAATATATGATTTAAGAAAGAAAATATGGTCTATTT
>DASQIV010000201.1:0-3592 GCA_035631415.1 Pseudoneobacillus sp.
TTTTCCCTCTTTTTTCAATAATAACACCACACCCAACTGTAAATAAGGTTTGATGACCGATTAGTTTTCTCATACTTTTTATATAATCCATATAGATAATTAACCCCATTTTTTAAATCTTTTCAAAAGCCTAAACTTTACTTCTACATATGTGCGGATATATCCTTCTTGATTAACCTACACAATTAAATGAAATAGTAAAGTGACTAGATTTCGCGATCCCATTATTTAATTATTACCCTCGTTATTTCATTAATCGTAGAATACAAACCTATCTTATTCAGTTGGCTAAAGAAACACTCTCCGTTACTTCCTTAAGAATATGAATAATATCCGCATATTTTGTAACCATATAATTAAAAAGAGGGTTTTTCGAATGAAATTATTAATATCTATTCCATTAGTTATTTTCTTTTTCTTTCCTGAATATAAAGAAGTTCTCAATCTGTCAAATATAGTTTTTGAAAAACAAGATGTACCTCCATATGCTAAATGGGGGAAAATCGCAATGCAAAAGACAAAGGAAAGGTATCCAAATGCTGATATTATTGATTATCTTCATATTGGCAGAGAAAAAGGAGTGAAATCATCTACGGAAAAATTTAAACTATGGTTAAAAGAAGGTAATAAAGAATATGGTGTATTAATTGAAATAGATTTCGATAATGAATCACAAAGAATTATTAACATTAGATATAGAAAAACATCAAAGTAGAAAGAAGATTATAATAATTAATAGGACTGCTAAAACAGTCCTGTTAATTATTCAATTTTTGCCTCGGTGAGCTAAATATGCATTTATTTATCATTATCCAAATCACTATCAAGAAATGACTTTTTATAGTCTTTAACTTTCGATCTCTTTTCGATAATTTGACCAACCACAGACTTATTAATACCATCCTTTACTGCTGTTGAAATTACGACATACAGTATAAACAAACCAATAATCCAAAGAATAATAGAATAAATTAAGGAACCGAAAACCACTTATAAACTCCCCCTAAATTAACAGCCAATATACCCTATATTTTACCATAAATCCCTTTAGCCTAAATCATCTAACCCCATGTTTGTTCCATTAGAAAAAGGAGTTGCTTTTACAACTCCTAATTTCACTCAAGCCTACTTTAATTGTTTAGCAATTAGTTTTTATTAGCATTGTGCTGCATTGGTAAAGTTCCCACTCTTCTAAAACTAAAACCCTCTTTAATAAATTTAATACAATTCCTCTTTAAAAAAAGATGCCGTTTCTTCTGGTACTGGAATTACGTCGTAAATCAAATATTCACCAGTTTTTATATCGTGTCTTAATTTTATTAATAATAATTTATTATTTTCATATCGGACTAATGCCAATGTCGAAATCAATGATTTATCTGTACGAATTTGTTTTATCAATTCATATTTGTTTCGAATAAAGCTCTCTTCCCTTTGTTTATCAAATAAAGCTTTAAAATCATTATAAAAAACTTCATTTGAACCTGCAATGAAATTCATTTTACCTGCTGTTTGTGCAGGACTGGTAATTTCCGTCTCATTATTTCCACCCATACATCCTGTTATTAATACCGTAAAAAGTATTAAAGCCAAGTAAACTAACTTCCTCAAAAATTTATCCCTCCCATTTGAAGTTCTTATTTACCTTAACCTACCGTATTTGTAGAATAGATCTTACTTCAGTTGGAAAAATCTGATAATTTCAGTTTAACATAGTTGGTAATCTTAGATAACTGACAAATTTCTACTTTCATTTTAATAACAGTTGCATCAATATTCTCATGAAGCCTGATGTCTACTCCTAAACAAATTCCCCTTTTGTACATAAAAATAGGCATAACTCCTTTGAAGTAATGCCCCCGTTTATTGTATAAGTAAAGAAATAACCCCCAAAAGATGGATAGTCTAAAAATTAATTTAATGTAAGATACGCACTCCTTTAGTTTAGGTGCGGAAAGTGATGCAATGCAGTGTCAGATTCCCTGGCCCTACTTGGTACTAATAGACATTTCTAATCATATTCTTATAAAAGAAAATGATTAGCAGGAGGTGTAAAGTGAGTTGAAAAAAGTTAAGGTTCGTTTACGACCTATTGTAACTAAGATAAATTTACCCACTGTTATGAAAACGGCTATACTTCCTGGTGACTCCATTGAACGATTGTTTATTGCAACCCAGGTAGGAGAGATTTTTTACATAGGAAACGAAAGTATAAGGACTTTTTTAGATATTCGCCCGCGAATCCTAAAACTAGGTGTTTCTGGTGGTGGATATGATGAACGAGGATTGCTAGGGCTAGCTTTTCATCCCGGATTTTATAATACCGGTCTGTTTTATCTTCATTACTCAGTAGCTGGAACACAAGGACCAGGTGCGCTTCCTGATTCTATTAATCCTGACCCATGTGATCCTAAAACCTTAAACCTAAAGTGGATAAATAGAGAAACTCAATATGATCATATCGATACAGTGGAAGAATGGATTTTACAATCCAATGGACAGCCTCAAAAACGACGGACATTACTTAATTTAAGAAGACCATTTTCAAATCATAATGGTGTCAATAGTTTAAACTTTTCACCTGAAACAGGAAAACTTGTTTTAACAACCGGAGATGGTGGCTCAGGCTATGATCCATTTAATTTAAGCCAGGACGATCTAGAATTGGCTGGAAAAATAATTGAAATTGATGTAGGTAAGAATACAAACATCCATAATCCACCCATTGTCACACGTTTTAATGAACTTCCCACAATTATTCAGGAAACGCTCACGGTAATGGCTAAAGGGGTTCGCAATATACCTGGGATTTCATTTCAAAGGTTTTATAATCAGTATATTAAATATGCGGGAAATGTCGGACAGGATTTGGTCGAGTCCATTTTTTCATTCGTTCATTATAAACCGATACCTGTTACTCAGCTTATTCAAGCTTCTTTTATGAATTCTGAATCTAGCAAAGAAGGATTTATTAACTTTGGCTGGAGAGGTTGGGAAGGTGCTTTTCCAACTTCGATAATAAGAGGCTGCACGAAAAATCCGAATTTGGATGAGAAAACAATTGCTTATTACCATGAAGCAGTAACACTTTCAGGAAGTCGTATTCAGCCTTTAACTAGTTATTTTCATAAAGATACCAGACCCGATAAGTTCGAAGGGACTGCACTTACAGGAGTGCAAGCCTATGTGGGAAATGGAATCCCTGGTTTAACAGGAAGCGTTGTATTTACCGATCTTGCCCGGAAAGAATCACAACCTCAAGTTAGAGGAGCTTTAGCTTATACCATCGTAAGACCCAATAGTAAACAAAATGATTTTAGTGTAATTGAAACGGATTATGATTTTGGATCTCAATCAGCGTATTATGTTAATTTGGGAACGAATCTGTATCAAACTAGATTATATTTAGGGGTTTATGGCTCCATGAAAGTGACTGAGTTTAACCAAGGAACTGTTTTTGAAATAGTTCCATGAATGAGAACTATACAATTCTACTTCATCTTGATAAGTCTCTTACATCGATTTAATGAATCAAAATAGAACCAAGGAAGCTATTAGGCTCCCTTGGTTGTTTAATTTTCCAGGTATTATT
>DASQIV010000202.1:0-6330 GCA_035631415.1 Pseudoneobacillus sp.
AGGCTTCTCAATCGTATGACCTGTGAGGGATTCGAACCCACGACCCCTTCCCTGTCAAGGAAGTGCTCTCCCACTGAGCTAACAAGTCAAAATATAAAATTAAAGTATACATTTAATTATATGGAAATGCCTATTATTGTCAAGCAAAAATAGGCAATCAAGAACAGCATTCTCTATTAAACTTTGGATGGCAAAAACAAATCGTATTATCCTTATATTAGATAAAATGAAAAAAGTTTGGCAAACTTTCAGCAGCCAAACCTTTTTCTTTTATTATACTTCTATCGTAGCTTTGTTCCCTCTATCGTGATGTTTAACGATGAATTGTAATCCGATCACCAATCCAAATAATCCTACACCAACAATATCTGAAATAGTCTCTGGATACATTAATAATAACCCACCTAAAATCCCTAAGATTCTTTCATGCCAATAAAGCTTACGGAACCAAAATCCAATTACCCCTGCACCAATGGCTGTCATTCCTGCAAGTGCTGTTAAAATGACCCAAACTAAATAGGTCCAAGTGGTGTCTATCATTAATAACTCTGGTGATAGAACAAACATATATGGAATGATGAAAGCAGCTATAGCTAGTTTGGAAGAATCAATTCCTGTTTTTAATGGTTCACCACCTGAAACGGCTGCTGCTGCAAAAGCAGCCAAAGCAACTGGAGGTGTAATATCAGCGATGATTCCAAAGTAAAACACAAATAGATGGGCCGATAAATCTGGTACTCCTAATAATATAATGGCCGGAGCTGCAATAGTAGAGGTAATAACATAATTAGCGGTGGTTGGAGCTCCCATTCCTAAAATTAACGAAGCAATCATCGTAAAAAATAACGTTAATAATAGGTCTCCTCCGGAAAGATCAAGTAAACCATTGGCTAGCTTTAAACCTAAGCCTGTTTTCGTTACTACTCCAACAATAATTCCTGCAGCTGCAGTAGCAGCCGCGACTCCTAAAGCAGTTCTTGCACCATCTACTAATGCATCTAATAGGTCTTTAAATCCTAATCTTGTTTTTTTTCGTACTCCACTTAAAACAACCGTTATTAAAATAGACCATAGGGCTGCACGCATTACACTCATTCCGGTCATCATTAATATTAATACTGCTACAATTGGAAGTAATAAATAGAGATCTTTAATGATTTCTTTCTTATCTGGCATTTCTTCTTTCGTAAGACCTCTTAACCCTAGTCTCTTTGCTTCAAAGTGAGTCATGATCCAAATTCCAGTAAAATATAAAATAGCTGGAATAGCCGCGGCTTTTGCAATATCCCAATAACTTATGCCTCCAATAAATTCAACCATTAAAAAGGCTGCTGCCCCCATGACTGGTGGCATTAGTTGTCCTCCTGTAGAGGATGCTGCTTCAACTGCACCAGCAAATTCCTTTTTATACCCTAACCTTTTCATCATCGGAATAGTAAAAGCACCTGATGTGACGACATTTGCTACAGAACTCCCGCTTATTGTTCCTTGTAAAGCACTTGAAAAAATAGCTACTTTTGCTGGACCTCCAATTCTTCTACCAGCAATAGCTACAGCTAAATCATTAAAATATTCCCCTACACCTGTTTTCACAAGAAACGAACCGAATAAGAGGAATAAAAAGATAAAGGTGGACGATACTCCTAGTGGTGTACCAAATATCCCCTCGGTTGTATAGAACATGGTTTGAACTAAGCGTGTCAAATCTAGTCCTCTATGAGCTATGAATCCAGGCATATATGGTCCGAATAGACCGTAAATCATAAACAATGAAGCGATAATCATAATCGGTAACCCAACGGTTCGTCTTGTCGCTTCTAATACGAGTAAAATACCCGCTAGACCAATATAAAAATCTAAATCTGTTAATCTTCCAACCCTCATGACTAATTCGTCTATCATTAACGGCCAATAGGCACCAACAACAATAGCAATGATGGCTAATATAAGATCATACCAAGGAACCTTACTCTTTTTGATATTTTTCTTTTGAGCTGGAAAAAGCAAGAAAATGAGTGCTAAGGCAAATCCTAAATGAATCGAACGCTGTAACTGAGCCGTAAGTTGACCAAAGATTCCTGTATATAATTGAAAAAGGGAAAAAGATAATAAACCTAGAAAAACAATCCAACCAAGGGTGCCCTTCAACTTTCTCGTACCTGCTTCGGGGTCATATTTTTCCATTATTTCTTGTTGTTGTTGATCTGATAACGACTCTCCTATATTAACCAAGTATGTTCACTCCTTTCAGCAATTGTAATAAATTTACTTTTTTAACATGAATTCGAACCCAAGTACCAGGGGCTATACTATTTGAAAGAGGATATTCTTTTTTTTTGTATATTATTGTATGGTTTGCTCTAACCTTGCCGATTCTTAAATCAAAAGATGGAAATGTGCGATTCATATTTTTTATGTAATACTTGCCATCCTTCTCCACAAAAACTTCTCCTTCACCGGCATCGGCAGGCATACCTATGGCAAAATCCTCGTACATTAACTCATATTGTTTGATTTTGTCTAATTTCGTAATTTTGTAGCTTTCCACAACATCGGTAAGGTGTATCGAGTGTGTATATTTTATTTTAAATGAGTCCTGCTTATTTAAAGGAAAGTAAGCAAGAACTTTCCCTGTGTTTTGATATTCAAAAACAAGAGCCCGTTTAAACGGAGTAATTAAAATACAAATAATGAAAATAGAAACAAAGAGGCTTAGTAAGACCTTTCTCGTTAACCCAGCTCTTTTCATCATGACACCTACCAAAAATAGCTTCAAAAGCGAATTTGACCGGCCATTCACCAAATTTGGTTTCCCGACCGGCCAATTTTAAAAAGATTAATGGAACTACTCTGCTTTTATACCTTTTTCGTCATAATACTTTTGCGCTCCAGGATGAACCGCAATTCCCACACCATTTAACGCTTTTTCAGCCTTAATAAGTTTTCCTTTTGCATGAGTAATTTTGCTTGTATTTTCGAAAATTGCTTTTGTAATGTCATAAACTACTTCATCTGATAAATCTTCTCGAACTACTAACATCGCTTGAACTGCTACAGTTGGGACCACATCTGTTAATCCATATACACCAGATGGAACTTCGTCTTTTGCGTAATATGGATACTTTGCAATTAGCTCATCCGCTTTATCAGCTTCAATTGGCACGATTACGACATCTTCAGTAGCTGCTAATCCTTCAACAGCACCTGTTGGTGTACCTGCTGTTACAAAGGCAGCATCTATGGTACCATCTTGGATACCAGCAGTAGATTCATCAAATGAAAGATGTTTTGCATCAATATCATCCATAGAGATTCCATGAATTTCAAGGATTTGTTCTGCATTCGCATATGTTCCTGATCCAGGAGCTCCTACGGATACCTTCTTTCCTTTCAAATCAGCTACAGTTTTTATACCAGATTTTGCGGTGGTGACAATTTGAACGGTTTCAGGATATAACGTTCCAATTGCCTTCACATTTTCAACTTTATTATCTTTAAACATTAATTTTCCTTCTTTTGCATAAGAAGCAATATCTGTTTGAGTAAAGGCAATTTCTGCATTTCCATCCTTTAAAGTTGTCATATTTTCAGCAGAAGCACCCGATACTTCGGCATTTGCTTGTATACCTGTTGCATCAGAGATTATATTGGCAATCGACCCGCCTAATGGATAATAGGTACCACCAGTTCCCCCCGTGACTATGCTAATAAACTTAGGCTTTTCAGCTTTTCCTTCTTCACCACCGTTACCTGTATTCACTTTCCCTTCTTCTGTTTTGCTTCCACATGCCGCTAAAAACATCGATAGGATTAAAATAAAAATGGTTGCTAATAGAAAACGATTATTTTTCAATTCGCATCCCCCTTATAAAATTTTTAAGAATTCCCATTATTAATACAATGCAAACAAGTCCGATTTTATGCATTATTAGGATAAACGTATCAAAGAATGAAAATGCATGAATGAAACAATTCTAAATAAGATATGGTACAATTTTGATAACGTTTTCTTTCCAAAATACGAAAAATTTATATAAAAGGAAGGATTTTCCAATGAATAAAGGTTCGATCAAAGATTACAAGCTATACAGTACAGCTTTACAGGAGGAAATTAAGATGCTTATTTATTTTCCAGCATCCTTTTCACCTCTTTATAAATACAACCTACTAATAGCCCAGGACGGCCAAGATTATTTTCAACTCGGAAGAATGGCAAGGATTGCAGATGAGTTAATACATAATAAAGAAATGACAAATACGATTATCATTGGCATACCTTATCATGATGTTAAGGACAGATATGAGAAATACCATCCTCAAGGAAAAAAAAATATAAACTATATTCGCTTTTTGGCACATGAGCTTGTTCCATTTTTGGATCAGGAGTTCCCTACTTATCAGATGGGCATGGGACGGGCACTTATTGGAGATTCACTTGCCGCGACGGTTTCTTTAATGGCGGCTTTAGAATATCCAAACACCTTTGGTAAAATTATTCTACAATCTCCATATGTAAATGAGACAATCGTAACGAAGGTGCAACAATTTAGACACTCTCATTTAATAGATGTTTATCATGTCGTCGGTTTAGAAGAAACTTCGGTTGAAACAACAAAAAATAAAGATGAGGCCAATTTCTTAGAAGCTAACCGAAAGTTATCATCCCTTTTCAAAGAGATGAAATTTCCATATTTTTATGAAGAATTTAATGGGGATCATACCTGGACCTACTGGCAGCCAGATTTAAATAGAGCTTTATCTTTGATGCTAAAATAGAGCAGATATTCTCTTTACGATGTGAAAATTTGAAAATAAACGAGTCAATTTTGGGTCATTTTTTTTCTGTTGATTCTTTTATTTTAAAATATTTGTTATAATATTTAGACATATTAATGCTATCTTAATGAAAAAATTTTATTGGGGGTATTAAACATGAATTATGGAGTTGTTATTTTCCCATCAAAAAAGCTTCAAGATTTAGCTAATTCTTATCGAAAGCGATATGATCCGCATTACTCGTTAATTCCTCCACATTTGACATTAAAGTACACATTTACCGCAACAGATGAAGAAGCTAGAAATATAGCCAATCAACTAAAGGAAATTGCACAGAATCATAAGCCTTTTCAATTAAAAACCTATAAGTTTAGTTCGTTTCATCCTGTTAACAATGTAATCTACTTAAAAGCCGAGCCAACTCCAGAACTTGATGGATTACATTCTGATTTAAATAGTAAATTAGATGGAGAACATAGTGAATATGCCTTTGTACCACATATTACCATCGGGCAAAAATTATCAAATGATGAACATTCTGATGTTTACGGTTCACTTAGAATGATGGAAGTGAACCATGTTGAAGAGGTGGATCGATTCCATCTTTTATATCAACTCGATAATGGATCTTGGACCGTTTATGAAACATTTCGTTTAGGAAAGGAATAAATAGTAAGATGGATTTTAAAGTAGTAAGCACCGAAGAAGAACTTCAAGATGCCTTTACTATTCGAAAAAAGGTATTTGTTGAAGAGCAGAATGTTCCATTGGAAGAAGAAATCGATCAATTTGAAGATGATTCTACCCATTTTGTTTTATACAACGACGAACAAGCAATTGGAGCTGGTCGTTTCCGTATTTTAGATGGATTGGGTAAAGTGGAACGAATATGTGTAATGGAAGAAGCAAGAGGTACAGGAGCAGGAAAAGAGATTATGCTAGGTATTGAAGAATATGCTAAGAGATTAGATATTTCTTCATTAAAACTGAATGCTCAAACTCACGCCATCCCCTTTTACGAACGACTAGGATATGTTGTGGTGTCTGAAAAATTTATGGATGCTGGTATCCCTCATAAAACCATGAAAAAAACTCTTGTCTAAAATGACAAGGGTTTTTTTCATATTTTCACCTTAAAGGGAAAATACTAGCTGTTAAGGGGTGAAACTTAGATGGAGTTTGTCCATATTTTTGCTGAGTTAGTTGTTGGTTATATTGCGCTTTTTATTTTGGCAAAGGTCTTGGGAAAAACCCAAATTACGCAAATAACCACTTTTGATTTTATCTCAGCAGTGGTGGTTGGTGAGTTAGTCGGAAATGCCTTGTTTGATGAAGAAATTGGTATAAAAAAAATACTTTTCGCGGTTATTATATGGGGAACCTTAATCTACACAACTGAAATCATTACACAAAAATTTAAAAGGGTTAGAAAAACGCTTGAAGGTGAACCATCCATTGTTATTCGGAGAGGAAAAATCGATTATCATCAGTTGAAGATAAATAAATTGGACATTAACCAACTTCAACATTTGTTGAGATCTAAAGATATTTTTT
>DASQIV010000203.1:0-2138 GCA_035631415.1 Pseudoneobacillus sp.
CGTGGCACTATCCGTTAAGGAAAGTGCTACGCACCTTTTTTAAATAAATTAGAATGATGCACCAACAATAATGAGTAGGATAAATAGAACAACGATTAGTACAAATGTACTACCGTAGCCACCACCATAACCATAACCGTAGCCGCCGCCGCAACCCCAGCCTCCGAATCCACACATAATCAATCATCCTTTCAAATTGTAATATTGTGTTACTTCCCTACTAGATTATGTCCTAGTGCTGAGTTTGGAATGGACAAATGCACGAGGGTAAATGCGGAAAAATGATTGGTTCGAGGAATTCAGGCTTGTATTTAGTCTAAGAAATGGGTGAATAGGAAAAAATATAAATATAAGGAAGAAATAGATGAAGTCGTTTTTTTAGATTTTGTCGATTCTTTTGATATAATAATTCGGTAAGATTAAATTGTATAATCGAATATCCCTATATACATTTATATCTTGTAAATATAAATCGATAGGTGGCAGGAAAAATGAGTCAAAAACCTTATAGAGTTTTGTTGTATTACATGTATGTACAAATTGAAAATCCAGAAGAGTTCGCCAAGGAACATAAAGCTTTTTGTGACGAACTAGGATTAAAGGGCCGAATTCTGATTGCAAATGAAGGAATTAACGGTACCGTTTCTGGAACTGTAGAGCAGACCAATCAATATATGGAAAAAATGAAGCAGGACCCGCGTTTTGCTGAAATGATTTTTAAAATAGATGAAGCGGATGAGCATGCGTTTAAGAAGATGAAAGTGCGCTTCCGCCCGGAGCTAGTGACTCTTCGTTTAGAAGACGATGTAAATCCGCATGAAATAACGGGTACGTATTTGAGTCCGAAAGAATTTTATGAGAGATTGCATGATGAAGATACCATTGTTCTAGATGCGAGAAATGATTATGAATATGATTTAGGGCATTTTAGAGGTGCTGTGAGACCGGATATTTTGAATTTCCGTGATTTACCGCAATGGGTAAGAGCCAATAAAGAGCTGTGTGCCGACAAGAAGATTATCACGTACTGCACAGGTGGAATTCGTTGTGAAAAATTCTCAGGTTGGTTATTAAAAGAAGGCTTTGAAGACGTGGCTCAACTTCATGGAGGAATTGTTACCTACGGACAAGATCCAGAGGTACAAGGAGAGCTTTGGGATGGACAGCTTTACGTATTTGATGAAAGAATTGGAGTTCCTGTAAATCAGAAGGAGCATGTGATTGTTGGGAAGGACTTCTATAGTGGTGAGCCGTGCGAACGCTATGTAAACTGTGCGAATCCAGCATGTAATCGTAAAATCCTTTGCTCTGAAGAGAACGAACATAAATATTTACGAAGCTGCTCACATGAATGCCGCACACATGAAAGAAACCGTTACATTGCTCAGCATGGATTGACGGAGGAAGAAGTGGCGGAGAGATTAGAGGCAATTAAATAAGTGAAATCAAACAGTCAGGTTACCCTGGCTGTTTTTTGTTTTACTTTGATCCCCATTTGGTGCAAAATGGAAGAAGTAACTTTGATGTTAACCTTTGAAAAGTCCTGTATATCATCATTCTAACTTGTATATACTGTCTTATGGTTTGAAATTTTATTAAAGGAGTTCCTTTATGAGAGTTGCTTTTATCATCGCTTGGGCAGGGTTAATTTTCTTATTTACCTGTAACTCAAGTTTTCCAGATTTATATGAATATCAACAAGTGAGCTTCCATTGGACATTCACCCCTTCCTTTGAAGAGTTGTTATATCCATTACCTACTGAAGAAAATCCCTATTTTACCCTTCAAAAAATTGGTCACGCCTTTTCATTTTTTATTTTTACCTTATTAGTTTTGGCTAAATTCCCATCTAAAATAAAAGCTTTTACTATTGGTCTTTCTTATGCCTTTACAACAGAAATTCTACAATTATTTTTCCAACGTGATGGCAGGTTGTTTGATATTGGTTTTGACTCTATTGGAATACTTTCCGCTATTATTTTAATGCATTTAGTGTTTAAAGTGACAAAGAAAAAAGCCTGGCCGATTTAATTTGGCAGGCTTTTTAAATGGCTTTATTTAATTATAGTGCCTCTTTGGCTTTACTTAAAAGAGCAGATTCACGTGCGCTTTTTGCACTTTCATATTGTTCTTTGAAG
>DASQIV010000204.1:0-2609 GCA_035631415.1 Pseudoneobacillus sp.
TTTTTTCAAAACAGCAAAATTCCTTCGTTATATGAGTGATGATGTATTACAAGACTTAGGATTTCCGGTTGAAGTCCTTCCCTTTCTTCGTTCGAAATTAATTGGTCCAGAAACAATTATTTCAAGATTTGATTTTGTTAAAAAAGACAATCAAATCAAGATGTTAGAATTCAATAGTGATACACCTACATTTATAAAAGAATGTTTTTTTATTAACGAAAAAGTTTCTAATCATTTTGGAAAAAACAATCCTAATAAAGGTGAAATCAATGTATTAAAAAATGCTATCACTAAATCCATTGTTGAGAGCTTAAAAAAACTAGAAATAACACATATTCCTAATATTGTTTTTACTGCTCATGATGATCATCTAGAAGATTGGTTAACATGCAAATTTTTAAGTGACCTTATTCCCATCCCTAATAAGCTTATCCCATTGAATCAGTTAGAATTAATTGACGATGCATTAGTTGATTCTGATGGTATTCCAATAGATATATTATATCGGCAAACATATCCACTTGAACATCTAATCGAAGATAAGGATGAGAATGATAAAAAAATTGGCTTAGAGCTTTTAAAGTTAGTGAATGCGAAAAAGATCGCCCTCATTAATCCCATTTCGGCCTTCTTGTTACAATCAAAAGCTATTCAGGCATTTATTTGGGGTTTACGAGAAAACAGAAGCTTTTTCAATGAGGAAGAATCTTATGCTATTACTACTTATATGTTACCAACCTTTCTTGAGCCTGACACGTTTATTGGTACATCCACTTATGTAGAAAAACCTGTTTTTGGCCGTGAAGGTGACACTGTAACCATCTTTGATCAAAACGGAAAAGTCATTTTACAAGATTCACAATGTACTTATAAAAAAGAGCTTCAGATATATCAAAAATATGAAGAGCTTCCGACTCTTTCGCTAGAGACAAATAAAGGGCTTGAGCAGCTCTCCTATTTATTTGGTTCATTTTTTATCGCAGGTAATCCAAGTGCAATTGGAATTAGAGCAGGTGGAAAGATTACCGCTAATGAATCATATTTTTTACCTATTGGGATTCATTTATAAAATTAGGAGGTTTCATTATGTTAAATTTTTTAGCATATGTAGGTATTGCTTTACTTTTGTGGGTAATAGGTATATTTTTAATGGAAATTACAACTAAAAACAAAGAGTGGGAGTTAATTAAAAAGGGAAATAAAACAGCAGGTTATGTGTTTTTGGGAAGAATGGTTGGTCTAGCGATTGTTTTATTTTCTGCCGTAAGTAACTCGATTTCACTCACTGACTTAATCATCTGGGGAAGTATCGGAATCATTGCGCAAATTGTATTCTTCTATCTGGCAGAATGGCTTACACCTAAATACAATATTACCGAAGCTATTGATAGCAATATAGAGTCAGTAGGTATTTTTTTAATGGGAATGGCTATTTCGATTGGTCTTATTATTGCAGGATGTTTAACCTATTAATAAACAGCCTTAATAAACAACCCTCTTAATATAGATTTTATTCTATAATAAGAGGGTTGTTTTTCTATTCTTATCAATTTCACAATACATATTTATCGCCATTAGGATATAACATATAGTTGAATTTAAACATTTTCAACTATATGTTGTTGTGATATGGCTAGATTAAGTAATTATGAAATTGACTCATTTACTTGAAATTAAATCAGCAACAAGGACATACCTTTGCGGGGCAGGTCCGATAAAGGTAAAAGGATAGCACGTTGAAACAGTCAGTGTTGCCCTTGGCATGGGGACGATAACCGTTCGATCATCTTTATCAACAATTCTTACCTTTTTAATCTTATATGTGAAGGTACCAGCAGACGTTTTCACAATGATTCTGTCATTTACTCCAACTTCTCCAAGCTTTCGAAATACTGTATCTCTATGCCCTGCTAATACTGAGTTGTCCTCTTCACCTGGTAATACACTACCAGTAAAGTGTCCAACTCCACTTTCGAGTTCATCTTCATTTGTACCATGGATTATAGGTAAATTAGCATTAAGCTTTGGAATAATTAATTCACCTATTTTTTCACCGATAATTGGTTTATTGGGATATAATGGTTTATTACTTTGTAGAGTACTAACAGTGGTAGCCTCAATATCCTTCTTCTCTGAAGCCTCAACAATTTTATTTCCTTTTACCAAAAGAAGTGTATTTTTCGAAATCAAATAAGTCCCAAAAATAACTAAGCATATAGATATAGTTATCAATGTCGATTTTTTCAATATGTTTTTTTGATTCATTTATGCACCTTTTACAATAAATTTACGATATACCCATGCCCCAACTATGACCATAAATAATCCTAAGAGCATTTTTAATCCAAAGTTAGATGCTGTTTTTGGCAACTTTCCACCCATAACCGTTTTAACTTTATTGGATACAGCCGCTTTCTTTTGAACCATAGATGCTACTTGAATGGCATCATCTTTTACTTCTGAAATTACGGCATCAACCGGTTTACCATCTACTTCATATTCTGATAATAAATTTTCTGGAAACACAAGGTCTGCTAATAATTCTCCGCTTGCGGTATAAATCTCAATCATTAAATCAGCACCATTTGTGGTCTCCATTTTCATTAGTT
>DASQIV010000205.1:0-2401 GCA_035631415.1 Pseudoneobacillus sp.
AAATTTCCTCTTGAAATTTTTCAAAAAAACACTATAATAAAATAGTGTCACGAAAAATAGTCTGGTGGCGATTACGAGAAGGTCACACCCGTTCCCATACCGAACACGGAAGTTAAGCTTCTCAGCGCCGATGGTAGTTGGAGGATTCCTCCTGTGAGAGTAGGACGTCGCCAGGCTTTATATTGTTCCGCAGTAGCTCAGTGGTAGAGCATTCGGCTGTTAACCGAACGGTCGTAGGTTCGAGTCCTACCTGCGGAGCCATTTTTTTCAAAAACATTAATTAATAATTACAATTATAATATCGGCCCATTGGTCAAGCGGTTAAGACACCGCCCTTTCACGGCGGTAACACGGGTTCGAATCCCGTATGGGTCACCAAAGATTTTTCGCGAAAGCGAAAATATCTATCATAAAAAATACGATAACAAAAGTAAGTTATCATTATTTTGGAGGATTAGCTCAGCTGGGAGAGCATCTGCCTTACAAGCAGAGGGTCGGCGGTTCGATCCCGTCATCCTCCACCAAAGATTTTTTACGAAGTAAAAATATCTTTCCATATAAATTTACGAAGTAAAAATATCTTTCCTTATAATTGGACGAAGAGAATCATAATATGCGGGTGTAGTTTAATGGTAAAACCTCAGCCTTCCAAGCTGATGTCGTGAGTTCGATTCTCATCACCCGCTCCATACATAATGTGAACCAACGCAGTGTTTCATTTATTAAAAATGAAGCATTGCGTTTTTTTTATTAATAGATAATGAAGAATTTGAACTCAGCCATTCTCCATAGTGTGTAAAATATCTCCAGAATTAATCTATTTTGATCAAAGTACCTTATTTCGAAATACACCAACAGTAAAATCGATCATATTGGAGGCAATGTAATAGGCTAGTAAGGAAAACAGCGCTTTATCCCAACCAAACACAAAGCCTGCACTACAGAAAATAAATACATTTATAAACATTATGACCTTACCAATAGAGAAAGAGGTCCTTCTATTCATTAATATCCCAATAATTTCTGTACCATCTAGAGAACCACCGGACCGAATGACTAATACAACACCAATTCCTAAAAAGACACCGCCAAAAATGGATGCTAAAAATGGATTCTCAGTTGGAACAGGAACGTTATAAATGAAATATGAAACAATGGATAAAATGCAAATTCCCATCAAGGTGGTTACCAAAAATCTTTTACCGAAATGTTTATAACCAAGATATAAAAAGGGCAGGTTGAGAATCAAAAGGAGAAATTCTAATTTTAAACCTGTTAAGAAGGACATTATGATGGAAATGCCGACGATTCCGCCATCAATGAGATGATTGGGAACTAAAAAGAACTCTAAACCGAGAGAGACAAAAAGAGCACCTAATGTAACAAAAAAAGTATGTAAAATTAGTTGAATTATAGAAACTTTGCTACGTTCAAACCTAATATGTTCTTGAGATAGGAATTTTATCATTATAAAAGCTGGTATTAAAAATCCAGTCGTCTCTTCAATGGAAGCGACTATTCTTGACCATCCAATTGGGGTTATAGCATAATGGCCGTCCGAAAGTAGGGTGGTGGCACTTAAGAATAGTGCATTTAATATTTTTTCTGTGATTAGGGTCTGTTGTACATCAATTGAAAAGCTCTCGATGGTTGCTCCAAAGCCGAAGATATCTAATAGGAGATAGATAACACTAAAGGTAATAAAAACATTTAAATAAAGAAATAAAAATATGGTAAGTGCATAAACTTTTCCTTTTTTTCTAACCTCTAAATGCATCCGATTGTTTCCTTTCTAAAGGACATGTTGTTTCAATTTTATGAATGCAATTTCACATTAATACAAGCTTAGAGTAAATTTTTTAGGTGGAGGAGCAACTTAGAGAAGAGTATTTTTGGATAAACGGGGATAAAGTAGTTTGTTTTCGGGGTTAAATACAGTGGGAAAAGTGCCAATCCCCAACATTACCCGGAGACTGACACTTATCATTACATATTTTTTATATTGGTTTTACCTAACAATAAGTAATAAAGGAAAAGTGAGATAATCACAGAAAGAGCTGACGTAAAATAAATACTAGCGTAACCAAACCAATAGGCAACTTGCCCAAAAACTATAGCTCCAACACCGATTCCTAAATCGAAGAAGGAGAAGAAAGTGGCGGTTGCCATTCCTTTTCGATTTGCCGGTGAAGCTTCAACGGACCAAGCTTGTAAACCAGGTTGGATCATTCCGAACCCAAGGCCATAGAAGATACCTGCTACATAAAGGCTTACGCTATTCGGAAGCCATCCCAGTAGTAGCATCGCTATCACAATGAGGAAAGCACCCGGTGGGAAAACAGCCTTGTGTCCTTTTTTATCATAAATCTTTCCTGCAAAAGTTCTTGTCAGCATTAACGCC
>DASQIV010000206.1:0-3656 GCA_035631415.1 Pseudoneobacillus sp.
AACTCTCCAATTCTAATTATAGTAATGACTAATTGGTTTTTCTTAGATAAAGCTTCGTTTAAAATAATAGTTCAAAAACTTCGTTTAGTTCATGAGCACGTTTTTCGTCTTGCTCATCCTTTGCGTATTGAATTTCATCTGGTAGAATTTTATTGAGAAAATCGGCTTCTTCTGCTGTAAGATGACGAACAAATTCACCTTCAGATGGGTAATTTCCCTTCTTTACTTTTTCATATACCCTCTGTCCAACGCTATATTGCTCTGTGTAGTTAGACAAAGTTTCCCTAAGAAATCCTAAAGTCTGGTCCATGCTTTCACTTCCATTTCCGTTAAATGAGTAACAAAGACCCTTTTATTTTTTTAATAATAAGCTTAAAATATACAGTCACTGAAAATCGTTTCATCCCTTCCCAAGTAGCTATCTTGAAAAGACACAAATTAGAAATTTTTTTTAGAAAAACTCTAATTAACAGATGAAATGGGAAAGAATAAGAGCAACAAAATGTTCGGGCTAGATTAAAGGAATTGTCAGAAAGCGGTGAGAGGAAATTGGAACAGGATTATGTAAATGTAATGGAAGAGTTAGTAAGTACTTTAGTAAAAGTCCTAATGCTAGGAACAGAATATCAAACCTTTTGCCAATGCCAGAAATGTCTAAATGATATTGTTGCACTCAGTTTAAATACTTTACCAAGTCATTATGTAACTACAGAAGAAGGCAGAAAAAGAGTATTTGAACAATTAAATACAATCGAAAACCGAAAATGGATCAATAAAAGAATCATAAGTGCCATCCATCTAGTCGGGAAATATCCCCAACACAACAGCTAAAACTTCACCACATTAAAGCACCGGGGGTCAGACCCCCGGTGCTTTAATGTGGTGAAGGGTAAAAGGTAAGCCTTTAAATAGCTAACCTTCTTATTGGTCAGTTAATATCGGTTCCTTTTTCTTTTTTCCAAAGAAAAATCCTAATATATACAACAATATTGGTATTACGATTGATACAGCTAAAGCCAAAAATACCCATTGGTTTTCCGTTATGCTCATAGCCCTATGATGGTCCTTTACAACCCAGTATCCATAAAGACCGAATAGAAGTGAAACAGGAATAATCACTTTACGATAATCTTTAAGGTTGAAAATTCGTTGCACACTGACTGAAGCACAAAATAAGGTCATCATAATTTGCGTTAAAATAGAGATAGAAAAAAATGCAATCATAATCATTTCATAACGATGAATGTATAAGCCGATTTGGGCACTTCTGGCCATTTGCATACAGGAAATGAGATATTGACCTGTTACTTCTGCTGATAATACCCCTGTTTCTAAAATTGGCCACATGATGATAAAGATTGTTCCAAATCCAATTCCTGCAAGACTTGATTTACCCCATTTTTCTTTTTCTCTAACTAAGGGAAGTATAAGACCAGCCATGACAATAACCATTGACCAATCAGCTAAATGATGTCTACTCGAACGAATCACTGGCCAAAAACCAGATTGAAATACGGGTAAAAGTTCGTTAATATCAAACCTTCCCAATGAACCTAATAATAAAAGTGTATTTAATAATAGAATGGAAAAAACTCCAATCAACGCCATTCGGGCTACAACTTCAATGCCAAAAAATATTCCATAGCTTCCGACCATAACTGCAACCAAAATAAAAATCCATGTTGGAGCTTCGGGTAAAAAATAGTCCTTCAGATGATAAACAAAAGTGGTCATGACACTTCCAAAAGCACCTAAAAAGAAAATGAAAAAAATTATCCCCAGAATTCTACCTAGAATATTCCCAATTAATCCCTTTCCTTGTGAAAGTAGGTCTTTTTGAGGCAATCTTCTACTTACAATGACAGTTAGGTAAATCAACATCATTGCAAACATACTGGCAAATAAAGTCGAGATCCAATTGTCACTTCCCACTTCACGAGATATTGATCCTTGTGTGAGCCCAATGGATTTTGCGTATACCATATTGATAATTAATGCCATATACATACCATTTGTAATTTGTACCTTCATTTTTTTACCCCATTTGGCCTAGCCTTTTGGAAAACATTATTTTCCTGATTTTGTCGGGTTATATAACAGCACAGAGCTTTTGATTTCTGCGGTTACATCCACCGTGATCTTTGTTTCAACAAATTGCTGATTCCAGTTGTCTTTGATTTTTTTCCACTCAGAGGGGAATTTATTATTAAAGACATTTCCTAACTCTAAGAAATCTACTTTATATTCTTTTTGTGCCTTATTTATAATCGTTTCAATTTCGTTTTTAAGTTGGTCTTCCAATATGTTTTCTAATTCTTTTACTTCCCGTTGTTTTTTAAGAGTAAAGGGACAAGCAGATTCAACCAGCTCTGTTTCTACATCCATTTTAATATGGAACGAGGGCTGATGATTTTTATAGCTAGGGATGACCGAAAACTTATTATATTTTGTCTCGAGACTTATTGTTTTAGATTCATCTTGAGGACATTTAAGAACTGTTACACCAGACTCAACTTTCTCTATAAAAGGGAGTAAACCTTTTGTTTCTTCAGCGGAGATTGTTCCAATCATTTTGGCATCCTTGAAGATCCCAGCTCCAGATAGTTTTATTTGATTAATTGCCCCTTGTTGTCCTTCTTTTTTATTGGAAACTCCTCGATCTACTAACTTAATCCTGGCTACAACAGGTTCTGTGCTTTCACCAAGAAAGGCTCTTTGGATATCAAGTAATTCTGTTTTTGGTGCTGCTGAAGTAATAGAGCTATAGCGGAAAAGTTTATCAATCGCTTCACCAGGAATAACCTCTAATCCAGTCAAAGTAGAGACTACTTGTTTTGCTTCATTTGGTGTAACAATGACCCAAGTTCTCATCCTTAACTCGGGATTTCTTGTAAAAAAGTCGATAATATCCTGGATACCTTCCTTTGCAAGGTCTTCATTTATGACAACAGCATAGTTATGAGCCCAAAACACTCTACGAGTGGAAAACTCTGCAAGGTTACGAATCGCTTCAAAAATTGTTTTTCCTTCAGCGGATACAGCCCAGATTGGGTCACCGGTATTCCCAGATGGAGCACCTGTTTGTCCTCTAGCATCTCCTGGTCTAACAACTTGGACGGTAACCTCAACACCACCATCTTTTCCTTTATCCAAACCGACAGCCATGACTAAAGCTAAATCATTAATCTCTCTTTTACCGGTACAACTAGTAAGTAGTAAAATAATGATAGTTAAAAGTAAATATTTTTTATAAATCATTCATTTTTTCTCCTTCCGATTTTTCGGAAAGGTGGTTTCCTATTAGGTTTATTTTTATCTTTTGGTTCAGAATCTGTTTTTCCTTCGTTTTGATTTGTTCCTTGAAATGGATCTTCTTTTTCATTAGGAGAAGGCAAACTATCATTGCCGACACGTTCTTCCTCACCCTCAGCTAATTGTGGTTGCTTATCCATTTTCCACCATGGGAATCGAATGAAGGAGTCTTTTTGGTCTGAAGGCTGAAAAGGTGCCGCAGGAGCCAAATAAGATTCTCCAAAAGAACGAATGGAAAGAGCGTGGATAGCTAGTATGGAAAAGGCAGATGCAAAACCTAACAATCCCAATGTTCCAGATGCTATTAATAAGGGGAAGCGGATTAGGCGTATGGAAAAACTTGC
>DASQIV010000207.1:0-3014 GCA_035631415.1 Pseudoneobacillus sp.
ATTCCTCCTGTGAGAGTAGGACGTCGCCAGGCAACTAAAGAGCAACCCATTAGGGTTGTTTTTTTGTATTATCAGGAAGGTAGTATATAATGAAAAACCTTATAATAAGGTTTTTTGAGGACAAAATTGGTCCAGAAGACAGCAGAAATGTCTTTAATAATGCTTCTTGAAGACAGAATTGCTCCCTTAGGCTAGGGATTTGTCTTTAATGGAAGCTGTTTCATTGTGGAAGCATTTCAATAAAATCGAATCATGAAGCTAATTTAACCGGTGTTTTAAAAAAGGATAAGTAATCTTCATAAGAATTGAAATTAGACATACACCTAATTTAATTTCACATCATACAATAGTAATCAATTAAACTTACGATAAGAATTTTCGAAAGATTGCATACAAATTACGATAATTGGCGAGAATAAGAGTATGGAGGTGGAGTCATTGAGTTCGCTTTTAACAGAGAGACAAATTGGGGAAAATTGTGTAATTTGCGAGCAAATGAAGATGAAAGGTATACATTTATATACATCATTTATTTGCATTGAATGTGAACACGACTTAATTCATACTGATACTGATCATCCAAATTATAAATTTTTCCTGAAACAACTAAAGAAAGTAAATACACCTGAAATTTTTTCTTAAAGTCCTTTTAGGGCTTTTTTATTTTTTACATTAAGTAGAGTTTTTTACCAAAAAAGTGCAAACACTGAAGTAGGGCAATATGGTAAACTTTGAATGTATATAATGGAACAAAAATTGGGGTGTACATAAGTGAAAACAATCGTCATTGTTGGTGGTGGGGTTACGGGATTATCCGCCATGTACCAACTATATAAATGGAAGGAAGAAAATAATTCTGATATTAGGCTCATTCTAACAGAAGCGTCAGCAGATCTTGGTGGGAAAATTCGAACCCAAAAAGCGAATGGTTTTGTTATGGAAGCAGGTGCCGATTCTATTGTAGCTAGAAAAGCAAATTCGATGTCCTTTATTAAAGAACTGGGATTAGAAGATGAAATCGTCTATAATGCAACAGGTCGTTCGTTTATTTACTCCGAGGGAGAACTAAAGCCAATTCCTACCGATTCCGTTTTTGGTATTCCTGCTAGTATAAAATCACTAGTCGAGAGTACACTTGTTTCTGCAGAAGGCAAAGTAGAAGCGTTAAAGGATTTTTATACGAAAAATGAGACATTTACCAAAAATGATTCGATTGGTGATTTTCTTGAGTATTTTTTTGGTAAAGAATTAGTTGAAAAACAAATAGGGCCTGTTCTTTCGGGTGTTTATTCAGGGAACCTTCAAGATTTAACAATTGCTTCTACTCTTCCATATGTCCTTGATTATAAAAATGAATACGGGAGTATAATTAAAGGTTTTGAGGCTAATAAGAAACAATTCATAAGTGGTAGTGATAAGAAGTTTATATCGTTTAAGTATGGGTTAAGTGCTCTTATTGATGCTTATGAAGCTAATCTTAATGGCGTAGAAATTCTTAAAAATACTAAGGTTACTAAAATTGAAAAGAATAATGACCATTACCAGATATTAATGGATAATCGAGAATTAGTAGAAGCTGATTATGTGATATTAAGTATTCCTCATACATCTGCAGAGCAGTTACTGGATAATGAGGAAATTAGAAATGAGTTTGCTCAATTGAAAAATAGCTCACTCATTAGCATCTATGTAGGATTTCAAGTACCAGATTCATTGCTTCCTGCTGACGGTACGGGTTTTATTACAGCTAATAGTAATGACATTTCTTGTAATGCCTGTACATGGACAAGCCGAAAATGGACCCATACTTCAGTATCAGGTAACTTGCTTGTAAGATTATTTTATAAAAGTAGTTCTCCAGCCTATGAGGCTATGCAACATATGAATCAAGAAGACCTACTTCGAGTGGCGCTTCAAGATATTCAAAAAAGTCTTGGGATTACAGCGGAGCCAGTGGCCAGTGAATTAACCGTTTGGTCAGAGAGTATGCCAAACTACTTAATTAGCCATCCTCAGTCTGTCAAGGCTCTAGAGAGTAAGATGGATACAGTGTATCCTGGAATTTTTGTTGCTGGATGTTCTTATTATGGTGTGGGGATTCCCGATTGTAATGAAAATGGTGAAAATACGGCTAAGAAGATAATAAATCTTCTATAAAAAAATCAGGACAGCTTATAAAGAGCTGTCCTATTATTTTATGCGGAAAATTATATCCGATTGATTTTTACTGTCAAATGTTTAGAACATTCCCCTTTAACAGTGTATTTGTTAAAATAGATGAGACTATTAAAAGGAAGTAATGAGAATGAATCATCAACATACACCTTTATTTGATGCTTTATATAAGCATGCTAAACAACAGCCATTATCCTTTCATGTACCTGGTCATAAAAATGGACAGGTATTCTTACAAAAGGGAAAACCGTATTATCAAGATATCCTCTCTATTGATGTTACAGAGTTAACTGGTTTAGATGATTTACATTCCCCAGAGGGTAGCATTCTAGAAGCGGAGAATCTATTAGCTGACGCATACAACACAAGGCATAGCTTTTTTTTAGTTAATGGTTCAACAGTTGGGAATTTAACGATGATATTATCATCTTTCCAAGAGGGGGATGTTGTATTTGTCCAAAGAAATTGCCATAAATCTATTTTAAATGGTTTGAAGCTAGCCAAACTACAACCCGTTTTTATAGAGCCAGAGTTTAATGAAGAGTGGAGGGTAGCAGTTGGAATATCTATGAATTCACTAGCTATCGCCTACCAAGCCTATCCAGAGAGTAAGGGTCTTATCCTAACTTATCCTAATTATTATGGCTTTGCATTTGATATAAAAGAAAGTATAGACTTTTGTCATCAAAATAATTTGCTCATTCTTGTAGATGAAGCACATGGAGCACATTTCAGAGCTGGAAATCCTTTTCCGTTGTCAGCAATAGACTTAGGTGCGGATATGGTTGTCCAATCTGCTCATAAAACTTTACCTGCAATGACAATGGCATCCTTCCTTC
>DASQIV010000208.1:0-2164 GCA_035631415.1 Pseudoneobacillus sp.
AGAACGTTATTTAGATGTCCCTTATCATCGATGTCGAGTGGGTCTTAATCATTTAGCATTTCATGCCAAATCGAAAGAACAGGTAATAGACATAACTAAGCAACTGCAACAAAGAGGAGTAAACATTTTGTACCAGAATAAACACCCTTATGCAGGTGGAGAAAACCATTACGCTGTTTATTTTGAAGATCCTGATCGAATTAAAGTTTAATTAGTAGCACCAATAGACGAAGGTTACTCAAAATAAAAGCAATCTTCTCCAAGAAGACTGCTTTTATCCCTTGTTTTGTTTTCTTTTCCAAAAATGAATAAGTAATCCACTAACCAAGGCTGCTATGGTCATTGAAGCAAAAATCATGCTATATACAATTTCTCCAAGTACAGCCATTTCAGGTGCTGGAAAAAACGTTGCTTTGAACACCATTATGATTGTTGCTATGAAAAAGATCATTGCAGGGACCCATTTTACCCATCTAGATCTAAATTTATAAAATAATAAAGTGAATAAAAAAGTAACAATAAAAACGAGGATAAAATACACGTTCTTCATTCCTTTCGTATTTCATGATGTCTTTTACATATTAGACGACTTTTAATTAGAAGGGTTACAGTTTATAAAGCCATTTAAAGAAATTAAAATAGGAAAAGGGTAAAGAAGCTATGCTTCCCTACCCTTCTTGTTTGTGCGTTCTTTCATTTCAAGTTTAATTCCTTGAATGATATCTTCAAAATGTTTGGCATCATGTTTGAGTATGACATTACCACCGTAACGGACACTCTCATAAGCTTTAAATAATTCTTCGTTTTTTTGAAAACCAACTCGGTCAAACCATTCCCTTATGGTCTCATGATCATATCTACCCAATCCATGTTTTTCAGCATTTAGTTGGAGTTGATAAAACAACTTCCGTAAATATTCCTGTGGTGCTGGCTCACGGAAAAACCGTCGTCTTTTTTCCATTTTCAACATGGTAGGAGCATGTTCACCCTCTAGTGAGACTATATCTTCTGAATTCTCGTCTACCATTCTTATTTTTCTAATAAAATACCAAGCAACTAATAATAAAACGATTAGTAAAACAAACCATACCCAAATAGGCATATTGTAAATGATTTCTTCAGTAATACTACTTTTTTCTTTTGTTAATGCCACTTGTTCAAACTCGTCCTTTGGTTGATTCTTCAACTTTAATTGTAGTATCCCGATCGACTCTACTAGTTTAAATAAAGGCATCAACAAGATACCTATTAGCAAGGTCAAGCCTTCAAAGGTATTCTTTAATAACCATTTCACAACTGGCAGCAGAAGCGTTACCATTCCAGTCAATAAAACCGCAATTCCTATTGCACTAGCTATACCGGAAACATTCCGATTACCTTTACTTCCCTCTAGATGACGCAAATAGTTTCCTACACTCAAAAGAATCGTGAAACCAATAACAATCCCAAAAAGCCAATTCATGTAGGGGTACTTAAATATCCATCCCTCTAGGAAAATAATAAATCCACTACAATAGAATAATATGGCCAATGTTGGTCGTTCTTCTTTCCATAAGGATGAATCTTTGAAAAATGCACTCAATCGAAAGAATAGGAAGATGGAACATAAGAATACTGACATTAGCGTAAAATCAAAAATATAAGCAACAACCCCTGAAAGAATTGCGCCTATAAATGGAAGAGTGCCAGACACCTTCTGTAATTTTAATCCATATAGTAAAACTACATAAGACACTAGGATAACTCCAACAAAGGAAAGAACCGATGGAATCGCCCCTATTCGAGTATAGAATAGGAATAAAAGGAAAAACAAAAATAAACATTCTAACGTAAAATAATAAACTGGTAATATACGATTTATATTTATCATTAATTTATCACCCATTTTCTCATCACTTTAGGAGCGACCGAAGGGGACAATAGCAGGATATTCAAAATCATCCTGTAGAAAATAAACATTCTGTCCTCTTCTCTGCATTTGAGTAAAATATTGTGATCCCTCTTCTCCATATGGCCCACAAACAATCACAACTGGTGAATGTTGTTGCTGTTTATCCACAAAGTGCAGTAATTTCTTAATCGGTAACGTATTTCCTTTAGTATGTATACGAGACAACATATCAAACATTTTTCCAAGTTGTTGTGTACCTCCACCTATAGGAAG
>DASQIV010000209.1:0-2653 GCA_035631415.1 Pseudoneobacillus sp.
CCCCACCAGCTTCCACATAACCAGGGCTAGCGATTGTCTTGTAAGTAAACACAACGTCATTGGCAGTAAATGGCTCGCCATCATGCCATTTAACGTTTTCTTGTAATTTAAACGTTACTTCTGTTTGGTCTTCATTAAATGTCCACTCTTTTGCTAAACTTGGGATAAATTTAAGAGTTTTATCTTGACCTACCAATCCTTCATGAGTAAAAGCCAAAATGTTTGCTTCATAGGAATCTGAATAGAAAACAGGGTTGAATAGGCCTGCAGGAGCCGTATCCATCGCACCAGTAATGGTCCCACCTTTTTGCGGTCCTTCACTTGTTTGCGGATCTTTATTGTTATCGCTAGGTGTCTTACTTGTGTCATCCTTTTTCCCACTACATGCCGCCAACATTCCAAGAAGTAACATTAAGCATAACGTTAATAATAGACTTTTCTTTTTCAACTATTTGCACCCCTTTTTAATTAAAAATTTAAAAAAGCAAACCTGCACTTTGTTTAAACACCACCTCCCTAAATGAACGAACAACCATCATTGTTCGTTGTTGTATAAGTGGCACGCAACAAAATGACCCTCAGTAATCTCCTTTAACTCAGGGCGTACGACACTACAGCGTTCATGGACTTTCGGGCATCTTGTTCGAAACGCACATCCAGATGGCGGATTTGATGGACTTGGTAAATCTCCTGTTAAAAGAATCTTTTCTCTTCGATTATGAATATTGGTTGATGGAACAGCTGATAGTAAAGCTTCAGTATATGGATGAAGTGGAGTTTCATAGAGGTTCTTTTTAGGTGCAATTTCTGCTATTCTTCCTAAATACATAACAGCAACACGGTCGCTAATATGTTTTACAACACTTAAATCATGAGCAATAAATAAGTAAGTTAAATTAAATTCATCTTGCAGATCTGCCATTAAGTTAAGTACTTGTGCTTGGATGGAAACATCCAGTGCTGAAACTGGTTCATCACAAATGACGAACTTTGGATTAAGGGCAAGAGCTCGTGCAATGCTGATCCGTTGTCTTTGTCCTCCCGAAAATTCATGAGGATACTTAAATCGATCTTCAGGTCTTAATCCTACTTTTTCTAAAAGATTTATAGCTTTTTCAATTCGATCGCTTCGCTTTAAGGATGTTTGGACAATCATAGGTTCTTCAATTAACTCTTGAACACTCATTTTAGAGTTAAGAGATGCAAATGGATCCTGAAAAACAATTTGCATATCTTTTCGGATTGGACGAAGCTTTCGATTTCCCATTTTTGTGATATCTTGATTTTCAAAAATGATTTGGCCTTCTGTCGGATTCATTAAACGTAATAGAACGCGACCTAAAGTAGATTTGCCTGAGCCAGACTCCCCAACAATTCCTAGAGTTTCTCCTCTAATGATATTTAAAGAGACATCATCTACAGCTTTTACATGTCCAACCGTATGCTTCAAGATTCCTCCCTTTAAAGGAAAGTACTTCTTAATATTATTCGCTTGTAAAATGTAAGCCTGGTCAGTCATTTGTTCTTGTTTCAACTCTACCAATGACACAAGAAAAACCCCCTATTCATAAAGATAGCAACGTACATTGTGTCCTGGATCCACTTCAAGTAATCTAGGATGGCTTTCTAAGCATTTTGCCATTGCGTTTGGACAACGATCTGCAAATCGGCAGCCCTTTGGAAAGCTATGTGAAGGTGGAACCATCCCTTTAATTGCTCCCAATCTATCAACCTCTTTTTCTAGGCTTGGCAAACTTTCTAGCAACCCGATCGTATAAGGATGCTTCGGCTTCTCAAACAAGGTTTCAACATTTGTTTCCTCTACAATTTGTCCACCATACATGACCATTACCCGATCTGCGTATTCTGCTACTACACCTAAATCATGTGTAATTAGTAAGACAGCCATATTAAATCTCGTTTTCATATCATTCATTAAATCTAAAATTTGCGCCTGTATGGTTACGTCTAGAGCAGTGGTGGGTTCGTCGGCAATCAATAACTTTGGGTCACAAGAAATTGCAATCGCAATCATAGCCCGTTGACGCATTCCACCCGAGAGCTGATGAGGATATTCATCTACTGTAGCTTCTGCACGAGGAAAGCCAACAATTTTCAAGAGTTCAATCGCCTTTATGCGTGCCTCTGACTTAGAAATTTTTTTATGTCTCATTAATGTTTCAGCAATTTGAGTGCCAATCGTGTAAACCGGATTTAAAGCTGTCATTGGTTCCTGAAAAATCATCGCCATATCTTTTCCACGAATCCTAGACATTTGCTTATCGGAATACTGAACAAGATCCTTACCGTCAAAGTTAATTTGACCCTCTTTTATTTTTCCCGGTTTGCCAACCAGCTTCATGATTGAAAGTGAAGTAATACTCTTTCCACTTCCAGATTCGCCAACAAGAGCTACTGTTTCCCCTGGATTGATAGTGAAGTCCACACCATCTACCGCTTTCGCTACTTTCTCTTTACCGATTTGGAAGTAAGTTCTTAATCCTTTTACCTCCAATAATGGAGCTTGCGTCAATCTACTTCACCTCTGCATTAATTTACTATTTTTTAATTATTACTCGGCAAATATGTTTTTTAGTACAAATTAATGGGTAAATTGATTAAATTTGTTTCAAATTCGTTACATTTTTTATAT
>DASQIV010000210.1:0-4061 GCA_035631415.1 Pseudoneobacillus sp.
GGTGACAGGCTCCTCCAAAAAAAATCTATATGTGTTTATGATTGCTTAATTGTTATTTACGATTAAAAACGTAAAAAGTTTCATTATGATGAAAAAAATTTTATTTATTTTTAAAACCCATGTCCTTTCATCATCTCTATCTTCTTTCGTCTTCGTCTTCTAATAATCCTTATGATTATTATTAGCAGGAGAACAAAACCAGTAATAAAGAATAACTCTTTCCCGTAATGGATGATAATATCAATGTGATCGCCAAACACATAACCTAATGTAAAGGTAATACACAACCAAATAAAAGAACCTAAAAAAGCAAATAAAGCGAAGGTTCGAAAAGGGAGTTTACTAAAACCGTATAAAAACGGAACAAAATTGCGGATGCCCGGAAGAAAGTAGCTAATGGATAAAGAAAAAGCATGATGTTTTTCAATTAACTGAAAGGACCGATTAATTAATTGTGCATATCTTCTTTGTTTTTCCAAAATACCGATAAGAGGTCTTCCTACATATTTTCCTAAAAGATAACAAGAGGTTAGTGCAGCTAATATTCCTGCATAGAAGACCAAAAAAGTAATAAGAGGATTTAGGACTTTCTGTGAGGTTGCCATCCCAACAGTCATGCTTAATATTTCATTTGGAATGGGAAGACCGAAAATTCCTAACCACACCCAGAAAAATAGGCCTATGTACCCGTGGGCATCAATAAACTGCAATAATTGTTCTAATTCCATTCCGAGTACCACCTCTTAATGCTCAAAGTCTTAAACGGGGTTGATGCGATAAAACAAATTCCCGATCCATATCTTATTCTAATACTATAATCCGTCTACCTGATTTTTACAATTAATAACAAACAGGAATAAATCATTTTTACTTTATTATCTATATTTATTAGAACAAACAACTTAAACATTCCACACCTGATAATTTATTTCTCCTTTACCCTTTTATTCAGCTTATAGAACTCTTTTTATATATATTAAAAAAACTATCCCATTTTCGGGATAGCCTTTCCTATTCTTAGTTCTTTTGATCGAGAATATTTTAATAAAAATACGGCGAGCCATAGAATGGCGCGTATCCAGGAAAAAATGGATATGGTGGATAAAATGGATATGGTCTTGCATAAAACGGATACAACAGTGCCCCACCTAACAATCCTCCAAGTACTCCTCCGAGAAATGGTGCTCCAAAAAAGAATCTACTTTCATTGGCATAAGGATTTCTATACATTTGGGTTTTACCTCCTTATCATATACAGTAGCCTACTCTATTTTTTATGCTACCTTTGTCATTTTGGAGTGGGCCTTTTCACCAAAGTTCTTAGATTCTTTGATAAGTTCACCTCAAAGTAAAAAGGCCCCTATTAAGGACCTTTTAGACGTCTATTCAATAAGACCAGCTTTTTTTAAAATTTCAACCAATGCTTCTTTCTTTTCACTACTTAAAACACGAGCTGGAGGTAGAACAGCTGTCGATATATCCATCCCCCGTAAACGAGTTGCTTCCTTCACTACATTTACAAATGGCGAATCTAACTTATACATTAATGGTAAATAAGCAAGCCTTCTGTGTAACTCTAAAGCTGTTTCAAAATCTTTTTTCTGAAAAGCTTGGTATATTCCAATAGTCAATTCAGGAGCAAAGTTTCCGCTAGCGGAAATGACGCCATCTCCACCTAAAGCCAATGTATTGAATAAATGGTCATCAAAGCCAGCTAGGACAGAAAAATGAGGATATTTTTCTTTCACCTTTAAGATCATTTCACGAATATGTCCTGCTGTATCTACTGTTTCTTTTATTCCAACAATATTCGGATAATTTTCAACTAATTTAAGAACCAACTCAGGACTAATATCTTGTCCTGTTAAGTTAGGAAAATTGTAAAGTAAAATCGGTAATTCAGTGTTTTTTGCAATTTCACCAAAATGATCAAATAAATTACTTTCAGTCAAACTCCAATAATATGGATTAATGATGACAACGCCGTCTGCCCCAATTTCATTTGCATGTTGGTTTAATTCAATAATCTCCCTTGTACTTGTTCCACCCGTTCCAATTAATACAGGTACTCGATTATTGACATATTTCGTTGCGAACTCAGCTACTTGTTTTCGCTCTTCTTTAGACATTTGACTAAATTCTCCGCCACTCCCTAGAAAAAAGAGTCCATTTACACCTGATTCAATTAAAAAATCGATTAATCTTCCCATACCTTTTTGGTCTAAATGTAATGATTCATCAAAAATCGTAGAAACAGGTGGAATTACGCCATAAAAATTTTTTACCACTTAAGTCACTCCTATCGCTTTTTCTTCAAGTTAACTTTTAAGTAATTACCCTAATATATATAAAAGCGGTGTAATCGTTGCGATACTTACAATGGTTGTAATAAAGGTAATGCTTGAAACTAGTTCAGGTTCAGCGTCAAATTGTAAGGCATATAAAGTTGTTGTGGCTGCTGAGGGCATAGCAGCTGAGACAATCAGTACTTTCTCAAGCAAAGGATCCATATTAAAGAAATAAACAATTCCAGCAGCTAATAATGGAGAAACAAATAAACGAACCACTACACCGTACGTGATTTTATCCCACTTAAATTGTTTTAACTTAATTTCTGCTAATTGCATTCCTAAAACGATCATAATGACTGGTATCGTAACATCTGCTACTAAATCGATAGCAGAAGTGGCTGTTTCAGGCAGTTTAATATGGAACCATTGGAATAACAGTGCTATTATTACCGCATATGTTGGCGGCATTTCAAGAACGGATTTGATGGCCGTTTTTATCCCTGCCTGTCCCCTCGCCGCATAATAGACACCAAAAAAATTCATCATGATGGCATGAAGTACTAACAATGAAACGGAATAATGAAACCCCATTTCTCCATATGCAAACAAGATAATCGGTGCCCCGTAATTCCCAGAGTTCATAAATACGGTCGATAAAATAAGCCCGCTCTCAACACTATCAGATGTTTTCATAAGGCGTGAATATAACTTATTAATGATGATTAGTAAGAATAAGAGAATGAAAGAAAAAACCACCATGTTCATGTATTGAACATTTAAGTCTGTTTCATAAAAGGTTCGAAAAACCATTGCAGGTGTAGCAACATATAAAGATAAAGTTGAAATAGACCGAATGTCGAGCTTTTTCCACTTTTGAAGCCCGTATCCTGATAAAAAGATTAGGAGTACGGGCAAAACAACGTTAATGAATATGTTCATTGTTTTTTACCATTCAGCTACTGAACCGTCTTTATGTCTCCAGACCGGATTTTTCCAATTATGTCCAACCTCTGCCATCTTTCGAACATAATCCTCATTTACTTCGATCCCTAACCCAGGATTTTTTGGCATTTTCACTAATCCATCTTCGTATTCGAATACAGAGCGATCTTTGATATAGTCTAATAAGTCATTTCCTTTATTGTAATGAATGCCAAGGCTTTGTTCTTGAATAAAGGCATTATGAGAAACGGCATCAACCTGTAAGCATGCAGCAAGAGCGATTGGACCAAGTGGACAATGTGTTGCTAAGGCAACGTCATACGCCTCTGCCATGGCAGCAATCTTTCTTACCTCAGTGATTCCACCTGCATGCGAGAGGTCTGGCTGAATGATATCCACATAGCCATCGGATAATAACTTTTTGAAGTCCCAACGAGAGAACATTCTTTCACCAGTAGCAATAGGGATATTTGTGTGACTTGCAATATCTCTTAATGCTTCATTATTTTCCGATAAAACAGGCTCCTCGATGAACATTGGTCGGAATGCTTCTAATTCCTTTGCAAGGATTTTTGCCATTGGTTTATGTACTCTCCCATGGAAGTCTATCCCAATACCAAAATCCTTACCACCAACTTCACGTACTGCAGCAATTCGAGCGACTGCTTGGTCTATTTTTTCATATGAATCAATATATTGTAATTCTTCAGTTGCATTCATTTTTACGGCTGTAAAACCTGCTTCCTTTGCACTTCTAGCTGCTTCTGCAACGTCGTTAGGGCGGTCTCCACCAATCCAGCTATACACACGTATCGAGTCGCGGACAGG
>DASQIV010000211.1:0-6954 GCA_035631415.1 Pseudoneobacillus sp.
GAGATGGCTACCTGATCAGACCCGTCACTCTTTGTTGCCCGGTACCATTGGAAAAGAGACTCTCCTTTTAGATCCATATCAATATCCGTATAATCATACAAACCAGTCAGATTCTCTCCTACTTTGGCTGTACCGTTAATACCAACATTAGAAGCTGTTGGAGCTGCGTTAAGGGTCTCAGCAACAACTAGAGCACTCGGTTGACTAATGTTGGAATCTCCGGTAAAAGTTCCTGTGCTTGCAACAGGAGTCACTTTAAAGAACATATAGTAGCCAACATCTTCAGCTGTTAAAGAATAGGTGTTATCGGTGGCATTTTCAATAAGTACTTTATCTGATCCGTCGGCATTTCTTCCTCGATACCATTGAAAAAGAGAAGTATCCTCGGTATCAGATTCTGTATCTCTGTACGAATATAAACCGGTTAGCTGTTGACCTTCTTTCGCTGTCCCACTAATGGTTACACCTGTCGCAGTTGGTGATTCATTATCTTGTACTTGAGATGTTGGAGCACTCATTACAAGTGTTCCAGTTGACTCTCCTATGCTTGCAACAGGAGTAACCCCAAAGATTAGGTACTTTCCAATATCATCATTTGTTAAAGTATAAGTACTAGCTGTTGCTCCTAAAATGGCTACTTTGTCTTCTCCATCTTGTGTTGTCGCTCGAAACCATTGACCTTGAGATGTACCTTGAGGGTCATTTTCAGCATCAGAGTATACATAACTTCCTTCTAGTTCCTGACCTAATTTTGCTATTCCGCTTATAGTTACATTTGATGCTACGGGAGCCCTATTTTCAATGACAGTTCCTTCTTCTACTAGTGAGCTCGGTAGACTTAAAACGGATGTTCCAATTAGCTTCCCTGTACTCGCAACTGGTGTCACTTCAAAGAAAATATACTGGTCAACGTCACTCGATATTAACGTGTAGGTCTTCCCGCTCGCTCCATCAATTAATTCTTTATCAGAACCATCGACTTTGCTACCACGGTACCACTTGAAAATGGAGGATCCTTCTTCATCACCATTTACATCAGTGTACGTATAATGACCACTTACTTGTTGACCAACTTTTGCTAAGCCACTAATGCCGACATTGTTTGCTTTTGGAGCTGCATTGACTTTTGCAGATGGCTCGCTAACCTCTGGAGCACCCTCAAGAGTTCCAGTTTGAGCAACTGGTTTTACCTCGAAGAAGAAATAGTAATTTACATCATCTTCTTGCAATGTGTATTGATTACCATTAGCACCTTGTATCGCGACTTTATCCGATCCATCCGCTTTCGTCCCACGATACCACTGAAGACGAGATGTACCTTGGATATCCAATTCCGTATCAGCATACGTATATGCACCTGTTAAAACTTCTCCGACATGAGCTATTCCGGTAATATTCACCGTTGCGGTTGGCGCTTCATTGGATGTAATAGTGAATTCATTAGTAGCCGTTGCTTCATTTCCGTTTACGTCAGAAGCATTTGCCCTTACAGTATGTCTATCTTCCGTTAGGTCTCTTTGTGGTGTGTAACTCCAATTACCAGCATGATCTGCCGTTACAATACCATCTAGTTCACCATCTATATAAAGGATTATTGTTGCATTCCCCTCAGATTTCCCCTTAATCTCAGGTCTAACTTCTTTCGTTTGAGATAGATATAATGGGCTGTCTATGGTAACCATTGTCGTTCTGTCTATAGTTAAAACTTGGTTATCAGTAGCTCCTGAAACACTAGCATTTACCGTATATGGCCCATCGCTAAGTGTTTTATCTTGCGGATATTCAAATAGCCATTTTCCTCCTGTGACAGTTGCCATATCGGTATACGTCTCAGATCCAATTTTAACCGTTACCTTACTACCATCAGGAGCATTCGTTCTACCTTTAATAGTAGGTTGGTTATCCGTAGTTGTGACAGCATCTCCATTGTCGATACTTATCGAAACAGTGTTAACTGTATAAGACATCGTATCTGTTGCAGTATTTCCTACTGAATCAATGGCTTTAGCTTCAAAGGTATGGGTACCAGTAGGAAGTGGCTTTTCAAGTGTATAAGTCCATTGACCTGTCGTGATATCGGAAGTGACCGTTCCTCTACTAACACCACCAACACTAATTTGTACCGTAACACCTGGTTCTGCTACTCCAGAAACGGTTGGAATTGCTCCACTAATGGTTTGTATGTCGACATTTGTGGATCCATAAGAAAGTAGTTGGGTAACCGTAGTACCATTTAATGTTGCTTCAACGATATATGGAGAATTATCTTCTTTCAATACAGAAGTCACATCAACGGTCCAAGCTCTAGTTGATCCACTCCCATTCCCGCTAACGTTTACTTGGCTAGTGAAGACTTGGGAACCATTTTTGTCTTTAATCACAAGATTAACCTTTGATCCATTACTCGCTGTAGTTGTTCCACTTATCGTTGGGGTAGAATCAGTAATCATTGCTACTAGTCCCCCATCGATAGTAATGTTTGTCCCATCTGTAGCAGTAACCGTAACATCCTGTTCATCATTGCCCTTATTTCCTAACGAATCAGTTATTGTTGCCCTAGCAATATACGTTCCATTAAGATTAGTAAATTGTGATAGGGGGATTGACCATCCTCCCGATGCATTCACGGTAGTCGTTTTAACTTGATTATTTATTTCAACTGAAACCGTACTCCCAGTAGGTGCATTTATTGTTGTTCCTGTTATAGTAGCTTTATTGTTAGCTGAGTAATTATAACTATCTCCTTCATCAATGCTTATGGTTGGAGTTAAGGCATTTCCGATGAGACTTGGCTTTATGAATGCTTTGCCTGCAAATGGCGGGGAATCTTTCCCATCCTTATTAACAACTGATAGATTAGCAGCTTTCGAGGTTGCAAAGTGCAGTTGAACAGCGGTGGTTGAAGTAATTCCATAGCTGTTTAATTCAGAGATTGGCACTTGAAAATCAAGAAAATACTGACCGTTTTCAGCATTTACTATTCTTGTCCCCTGGACTTGACTTGTACCAGCTTGGGTTTTATAAATGTATTTAATATTTTCACCGTTTGCATCTGCTATATAAATATAATCCTCGTCAGTCGGTTTTCCGTTCACTCCAATAGTTGCTTTATGTTCACCATTTACTCCTAATTGTACAAGCCAAACAGACGAAAGAAATCCACCCTTACGATCATTGGGGTCTCCTTTTATACGAACCCTAAAAAACATATTGGTTCCATCTGTAGCCACATAATAGGAAGGTAGATTCCCTGCTCCTTTATCTGGTCCACTCGTAAAATCGACATCATCCGGACTTATACCTGGTTCCCCAGCTGGGTCAAACATTGTTAAACCGTCAGAATAAGTATATGGAGTATATTTATAAGTTGTTGAATTGGTCGGCCAAGCTCCGGGGGTTGCACCCGTTGTTGTAAGAGCAAAAGCTCCCGGTGGCAATGCACTAATAACTACGCTTGATGCCGTAATAGCGCTAATACTTTTATAAAGTCTATTTTTTTTGTTTTTTTTCATTAATAAGTACCCACTTCTATTGATTTGGTATGATAAGCTATTTTGATAGAATCGAAATCTCATATGCCTTTTTGTAAAAATAAGGAAAAATAGGGTAAATAAAAACCTCTTCTTATTTTTCTTTTGAAGAGGTAAATAATGCTTCCAAGAAGAGATCGAGAAAAATTATTACTTTAAATTTTGGTTACTTTTGAACAAATATCAATAATTTTATCGAAAAACAACAACAGGACTTTTTACCTACAAGCACTCATTATAGCAGAATATGAATATTAAGAAACATTTGATAAAAGAAAATTGTAGAAAAAGCGAGAAATTAGTCGAAATTTGTAAGAGGATATTTCCTTTTACGCCTTTTTCCTTCATCTACACGATATATATTAAAATGCATTCTTCCAGACGAATTCCTTTTATGAAGTTACTTCAGGTCCTGTTCCAAAAGAAAAAGGAATCAAAGCTCCTAAAAGCCCCGATCCCTGATTTTAAATAGTTCATTTATGGTGGAGAAAATCTAAAATAACAGGCTAAATTGCATTTGAATTCGCAGGTTAAAACGCACCATAACAGCACACAAAAAAGCTCAGAGTTTATATGGCTCTGAGCTTGTCTTTTGTATCTGGCCTTTTCCATTAAAGCCTCACTTTTCTTAAATAACTTATTGTGCGGACTGAGAATCCCTTATTTTGCAGTTTATCTCCTATTTCATCTCAGTTGCGGACACCAGTTCCTTTAATTGCCCCAAATCACTCAAAAATGGCTTCAAAGTAACTAAATAGCGGAACGTGAGTCCGTTTACTTACAAGAATTATAGGTTTTTACTGAAATAACGGAACCTATGTCCGCTTCAATTATCAAGCAATCAAAAAAATACATAGTTTTATTCTACTTCTTGTGAATCGTCCCCATCCCTAAAATGCAACGATGCTATCTTAAACAAATGTAATCTTGAGCTGCTTTCAATCTCCTTGAGGAGTTTTTCCCTTTGGTTTAGCTCTTTTTGATATTCTACTAAATCGAACACGACTAAATGTTGGATCTTTAGGTCATTCAAAAGCATTTTCATATTATTAGAGGTATCGATTGTATCCTTTACAAATTTGACGGTGATGTCAGGTTCTATCTTATTATCCATCAATATTTTTACTGCAACGGTGACCAGGTTTACTAGATCGCGATCTCTATTGGCAGCTGCAAATTCATTGGCAATCGCTTGATATTGACCAATGGTGATAGCAACTTGGTCCAGGTTTGGTTTTCCATTTATGATTTTTATCGCTTTAGCTGTTTTATTTACATAAACTAATTGCCTTTTAGCTGATGACCAATCCTTAAGCTTTTTATCCATCTTAATTTGAGCAGTAGATACGTTCTTCATAAAGACTTTCATTTGCTCTTCTCGATCCGATTCAATTTGTGCATTTGCTTTTGCTCTGATTAAGTCCTTTATTTGGGTCTCCACTTCTTCTTCTATCCCTATTTTTTGCTGGGCACCTTCTTCTTCCTGTATCGCTTTCGTTTTTTGAACTTCAGCCTTTTTTTGATTCTCTTCTATAGGTGTGTTTAAGTCACTTTCTATAGGTATAGTTTCTATGACAAACTGTTCTTCCGGATTCAACGTTTGTTCATCTTGTGTCGAATTCTTGGTATCTTCTATCTGTGTTGTTATATCATCATCGTTTATTTCATTAGTTGGTATTACTTCTTTTAATTCTGGGTCATTTACCTGTAATAGATGCTCAACTCCATTAAGAAAAACATGCATACCTGTTTCAATAATAGAGGTATTTTCCACTTCATTACCATTATCGTCTTTGATGATCATATCACTATTTGTATCATAACTTTTTAAATAGTCTTCTACTGTCATTCCATTTGAGAGAACGTTAACTTCTAATAAAGGTAAAAGTGTAGTAGCTTCCTCCATCGTTTCGGTGGAAACAGACTCCTCCACAGTTACAACTGGTTTAGTTGTTGTATCTTCCTCGTTTTCAGGTCCAGCTGCAAATACGGAAGTAGTTGAAAAAAAAGCAGCTGTGACGATACCAGCTCTAATTATATTTTTGAAAGAGAAGAGTTTTCGTTGGTTCTTCCTTTTAAAATAATCTCTTGAAAAATCCATTTAATCCTATCCTTCCTTTTCATCTTCTGTGTATTAGGTTAAATTTCATAGGAAGTAATTCTTTTTTCTGTTGATGAATGTTAATGAGAAAGGCAACACTAGAAGTTTATATCATTGATGGCATAAGAGGTGTGTTTGATCTTTTTTTTCTAAAATAAGTAACTGATAATTAAATAATAATTGATCTAACTGCTTACTTAAATGAATAGTTTCCATATTAGTTAGCCCTTTATTAAGACCGATCTCTATCATTCTCGTCCTAATATGATTAATTTGATTTAAACATTCACTTTGATTCACTTTATTCAATCCTTTTCCCTATATCGTTTTCAGTTATTTAAATTTTATATTCTCGTAGGATATTATGAACAATTATTTACAAGAAGAAAAGGGATTCGACAAACTCTCTAAGTTTATTACATTTTTCGATGGTTCATCCATCCTTTAGTAAGATCAATCGAATTTTATTTCTACACTTCTTCTCATTTAAATACACATAATAATTTTAATGGTCTATCTGCATTTTTCACTGCCAACCTTGCAAACTTACAGACTCCACAAGTTAATAATTTGAATTGAAGCACTTATAAAAATATAAAATTTTGATTGAAAGAACCATCCATATCGTTCTGCTTTATCCCCATTTAATGGCTTTAATTTTATTGATTAGGATATTAGTAGCTTCCATAATAATGATAATGAAGAATAATGGTAGCAAAAAAATAGTGTCCGCATACTCCACATAAACATCCACCCTTTATTTGTTTGCTACTATTTTAGATTTTTTGCATGGCCCCTGACACGGTATTTGGAGGTTCCCTACACCAAATTTATTTTTCTTGATTTGATTCAAGGTAGGTATAGCAGCACTCTTTTAATTAGTTTCCCTTTCAGACGCTCGTTTTTCGTGTGTGGTTTGGGATCCTCCTTTCGTGCATAAAGCGCCTATAAGGTCTCCAATTTGAATAAATCTCTTAAGATTATTGATAGTGGATTCTCTAAATAATGTTTATTCTATGCCTGAATGTTGATTCACTAAAATAAAAGGACTCTTAGTAGAGTCCTTTTTAACATATTAATAATCCTCATACCCCTCAACATAGATATCGAAAAAGAACCCCATTGCATTCTCCAAATATCGATAAACTAACCCATTTTGATAGACAACACTTGAATTGTATAAGCCGTTATCTGAGCCTACTAAATTTTGCTGGAGTTGATTGATGATACTTTCCGGATCTGCCGGGGATGCAGAAATAATTAAGTTATTCACAATATCTAGAAATTCTTCTGAAGGTTTACTAGAATCAAAATTCGAGATAT
>DASQIV010000212.1:0-2969 GCA_035631415.1 Pseudoneobacillus sp.
TTTCAGACGGAGAAAATGTATTGATACCGGGAATTATGGAGCATATCGAACGAGCAGGTGTCCACTCTGGTGATTCTATAGCCGTGTATCCACCACAAACGCTGTCGTCTTCTGTAAAACAAACACTAATCGAATACACAACAAGACTTGCAAAAGGGTTAAATATTATCGGGCTACTAAATATCCAATATGTTATTAATAATGATGAAGTCTATGTGATTGAAGTGAACCCTCGTTCAAGCCGGACTGTACCTTTTTTAAGTAAAATTACAAATGTACCGATGGCCAAAATTGCAACCAAAATCATTTTAGGCACATCCCTTGTGGAACAAGGATATACACCAGGGTTAGTTCCTGAAAAGTCAGGAGTATTTGTAAAAGTTCCTGTTTTCTCATTTGAAAAGCTACGAAGAGTAGACATTACACTTGGACCGGAAATGAAATCAACCGGTGAAGTGATGGGGAAGGATTTAACACTTGAAAAGGCACTTTACAAAGGTTTAATTGCGGCAAAAATGAAAATTGAAAAGTTTGGAACAGTTCTTTTAACTGTCGCCGATAAGGATAAAGAAGAGGCGCTTGCTCTTGCGAAACGCTTTGCTGCCATTGGCTATCAGCTAGTAGCTACAAGTGGAACTGCCAACTATATTAAAGCTGGTGGGGTTCATGTTGATATTGTGGAGAAAATCGGCTCTGAGGGAGTGACATTGATTGATGTCATTCGAAAAGGAGAGGTTCAGCTTATCATTAACACATTGACAAGAGGAAAACAGCCAGAGCGAGATGGATTTAAAATCCGCAGAGAATCTGTAGAAAACGGAATTCCTTGTTTAACCTCTTTAGATACAGCAAATGCCATTTTAAGAGTGATTGAATCAATGACCTTTTCAACAGATGCAATGGAAGGCGCAACAGCTACCAAGGTTGGTGTTCTTGTATGATTAAGCAGGAGCATTGTCTCGTAACGGAACAAATTCAAATTGCTGATTCTATCTATAAGCTCACCTTACAAGGTGAGCTTGTCGCTGAAATGAAGACTCCAGGTCAATTTGTTCACCTAAAAACAGTAGAGGGTTTGAATCCTTTACTTAGAAGGCCAATCAGTATTTCAAGCATTAATAGAAATAAAAAACAATTTACTATGATCTATCGTAAAGAAGGATTGGGAACCTCCAAATTAGCAGACAAGGTCCCGGGTATGACAGTGGACGTTTTAGGACCTCTAGGCAACGGATTTCCAGTAGGTGAAACTCAAGCAGGATGTACTGCAATTTTAGTTGGTGGTGGAATTGGAGTTCCACCTTTACTCGAGCTTTCCAAACAATTAACTAAAGCTGGTGTAAAAGTGATTCATGTTTTAGGATTTCAAACGAAAAATGTTGTTTTTGGAGAAACGGAGTTTTCTAAATTAGGAGAGACCTACATCACTACAGTAGATGGATCATACGGATATAAAGGATTCGTTACCGATGTGATTGAAAAATTTAAATGGCCCTTTGAGACTATGTACGCTTGTGGACCTACTACCATGCTTAAGGCACTAGAGTCGAACTATCCAAATAAAAAGATTTATTTATCTTTAGAGGAACGAATGGGTTGTGGTATTGGCGCTTGTTTTGCTTGTGTTTGCCATACAGGAGATGATCCAGATGGTTATTCGTATAAAAAAGTATGTAGCGATGGTCCAGTTTTTCTGGCTGGGGAGGTAGTGCTATGAAGTCATTACAAGTAACATTACCAGGCTTGAATTTGAAAAATCCAATCATGCCTGCATCAGGATGCTTTGGTTTTGGCAGAGAGTTTAGTCAATTTTATGATTTAAGTCTTCTCGGTGCGATTATGATAAAAGCAACGACTGTTGAGCCTCGCTTTGGAAACCCAACTCCTCGTGTAGCAGAAACCTCTGCAGGTATGTTGAATGCAATTGGATTGCAAAATCCTGGCCTGGATAAAGTGATGAATGAGGAACTACCTTGGTTAAATCAATATGATGTTCCCATCATTGCTAACATCGCAGGATCAACAGAAGAAGATTATATTGAAGTGGCCAAACAAATTTCTAAAGCACAAAATGTTCATGCCTTAGAATTAAATATTTCTTGTCCAAATGTTAAAACAGGTGGAATAGCCTTTGGAACGATTCCTGATGTTGCTAGGAGTTTAACCAAAAAAGTGAAAGAGGTATCGAGTGTCCCGGTATATGTAAAGCTATCACCCAATGTGACGAATATCGTGGAAATGGCAAAGGCAGTGGAAGATGGTGGAGCAGATGGATTGACCATGATCAATACTTTACTAGGGATGAGCCTTGATTTGAAAACTGCAAAGCCAATCCTTGCAAATCGGACTGGTGGCCTTTCAGGTCCAGCGATTAAACCAGTTGCGATTCGAATGATTTATGAAGTAAGTCAACATGTTTCAATACCGATTATAGGAATGGGTGGAGTGGAAACTGCAGAGGATGTTATCGAGTATTTTTATGCCGGTGCAAGTGCCGTTGCCGTTGGAACAGCTAATTTCATAGATCCATTTGTTTGTCCAAAAATAATTGAAGAGCTACCAACCCTGCTCAAGAAAATTGGGGTAGAACATATTTCTGAATGTACTGGAAGGAGCTGGGGCAAGCATGAAAAACTCATTAATCATCGCGCTTGATTTTTCTAATAAAAAGGAAGTTGTCCATTTCTTAGAACCCTTTCAAAATGAGAAGCTTTTCGTAAAAGTTGGAATGGAATTATTTTATCAGGAAGGTCCAAGTATTCTATCATTCTTAAAAGAGCAAGGCCATCAAATATTTCTTGATTTAAAGCTACATGATATCCCAAATACCGTTTATCGAGCAATGAAAGGAATGGCTTCATTAGGGTGTGATCTCGTTAATGTTCATGCCGCTGGTGGACTTGATATGATGAGGTCAGCTGTTGAAGGACTAGAGGCTGGAACGATAGCTGGTTATAAAAGACCTTATT
>DASQIV010000213.1:0-2632 GCA_035631415.1 Pseudoneobacillus sp.
TATCAAAAGTAATCGTTTAAACTTTAGAAGTTCAAGCGATTACTTTCTTTTTTTTAAAGACAAACATTCTATGCTATTTTAGATAAATATCACTATATATATGGTACAATAAAAATAGGATTACGAAACAAGGAGGATGTCTATGAAAGAAAATACAAAAAAAGAATTAATTTCTTGGATGAAATCAATTATCTTCGCATTAGCCATTGTATTTATTTGTCGCCAATTTATTTTTTCACCAGTCACGGTTCAAGGCGAATCAATGCTACCAACTTTTGAAGATGATAATAAAATAATAGTTTCTAAAATGAGTAAAATAGAACATTTTGATATGATTGTTTTTCATGCTCCTGATTCAGAAGAAAATTATATCAAAAGGGTAATAGGTCTTCCTGGAGATCAAATTGAAATGAAAAACGATCAGTTAATTATTAATGGGAAAGTATATAAAGAAATGTACCTATCGCAAAATCGTCAATTAGCCAGCCAAAATGGAATGGATAGGTTAACAGAAGACTTTGGGCCAATAACGGTTCCAAAAGACCAGTATTTTGTTATGGGTGATAACCGTTTATACAGTAAAGATAGTAGAATATTTGGTACTATTTCGAGTAAGTCCATTATAGGGGAAGTCAAATTTAGATTTTTTCCTATAAATGAAGTAGGAAATCCTAAATAAGGTTCTGTCGGGTAATGAATGTATGCTTTGAAGCTTACGTTCATTATCCGATTTTTTTTGTGTCTTTTTTCCTATTTTTAGAAAAATTAGAAAAGACCCCCATAAAGCAAAAATGTGAAATCGAACCTATTAAGGAAATACTTGGGAAGGAGGACCGCGAACGGCTGTTTGAATGAATACTTGAAAATGGGGGAGTACAAATGAAAAGATTTTTCCGTATTAATGTTTTTCTAATAATGACATTCGTATTATTAGCAAGCTTTGCTATACCTCAGGAGAAAGCATTAGGAGCAGCAAAAACACAAATTCATCTGCATGTAAAAGGTGGAGAATTAGACAAAGATGCGAAAGTAACCCTTGTATATAAAGTAAAAGAAAAGGATAAAAGGAAAGGCAAAGACAAAGGAAAAGACAAAGGAAAAGGCAATGACAAAGATAAATATAAAGATATAGAGCTGAATTTCAGTAGAGAAAATGGAACACTGTATAAGGCTCCAAAACCAAGTGGCTTCGAAGCTTCAAAAAATGTGACATTTAAAGTCAAGGAAGATGGGAAAACAACTAAATTCAATCCGACAAAAGTAGCTGGAAGTAAAGGTACAGTCAATTATTGGATTGATGTGAAGAAATCAAATGAAGAGGATAATGATGAAGCTAAGGACGATTTAACAACATTTACACACAATGAGCCAATTTTACCTATTGTTAAAGATGTTTATAACAATGGTGATGGGACATACACTGTATATTGGGGTTATGACAACCAAAATGATGTTATTGTGAATGCTATTGAGAGCAAATTTACATCTGCCTATGTTTTTAACAATGCAACACCGATGATTAAAGGTTTTGCTGAAGGTAAGGTAGAGGAAGCGTTCAAAACTGTATTTGCAGGACCATCTATTGTATGGGAATTAACTGGTCCTGATGGGCTAAAAAGAACGGCTACTGCATATGCCAGCAATGCTAAAACATACAAATCACTACAACCTACATTAAAGGCAGTTTACAAAAACCTTAATGGTACTTATACAGCTTACTTTGGCTACTATAATGAGAATTCCGTAACAGTGGATTCAAAATTGAGCCAATACGTAACTCCAGCTTTAAATAATTCACAACCAATGAAAACCAACTTCCTACCAGGGACCGTCAATGAAGCATTTAAAGCCACCTTCAATAGTTCTGCGCTTTCCTGGAACGTGATCGGATTAAATGGGGCTAGTTCTGTTGTGACTGCCAATATATCAAACGCAGTGAACTATAGTGCATTAACTCCGACTGTAAAAGCTGTCTATGATAATGGGGATGGCACTTATACTGCATATTTTGGGTATCAAAATGCAAGTGGTGTAACAGTCGATGCAATGGACAGCAAATTTATCTCAGGTGCAGTTGTGAATAGCGTCCAACCGATGAAGAAAGATTTCCAAAATGGGACTAATACAGAAGCTTTTTCAGCAGTGTTTAAAGGAACACATTTAATGTGGGAATTAACAGGTCCAGATGGTCAGAAAAAATATGCAATAGCTTATGCTACCAATACACCAAAATATACAGCTTTAGTTCCATATGTAAATAAGGTAGTAAACAATGGTGACGGCACCTTTACAGCTGTGTGGGGCTACCAAAACCAAAATAGTGTTGTTGTTAGTGCGAAAGAAAGTGCATTTAAAGGAAATGTTTTGAAAAATGAGATGGCTAAAAGGGACCAATTTTTGGTAGGTGTACAGTCAAATGTATTCCAAACAACTTTTAAAGGTACAGAGCTAACATGGCAAGTAAAAGGACCGGATGGTATTACAAGAGTGGCAACTGCTTATTCGAAGGATGCAGTAACAAAATAATATCATTTGGTATGTCAAAAGGGGACCATTTTAGGTCTCCTTTTTGTTTTTTATTTAGTCTTTTAAAAAAAGTTTACAATCTTCCATAAGGTAGCACTGACAACAT
>DASQIV010000214.1:0-2398 GCA_035631415.1 Pseudoneobacillus sp.
CACCAAGCAAGTAAACTTTCCTTTTTGTTTCATTTGCAAAAGCTAGGAGATCTTGCATCAATTCAATGCCAGGTATTTTCTCAGCTAAAGGCATCTGAAATAATTCAGATGCCTTCATAATCCCCATTCCGTCTGGAACAAGATGGGTAGCTTTATTCAAAACGTTTATAAAATCCGTTTGCTTGTCCATTTGCATAATATGCTTCGGATTAACCGTAGCGACAAACGCTTTTTGTTCGTTCTGAACCGCTTCTGTTAAACTTTTTACAACATTCGTTTTCGAATCAGAGATGATAGAGAGGCCAAATAGCGGTAGCTTGTTCATTAGGCAATCTCCTCCATCCACATTATTAAAGGTTTAAATTAATGTCATTCATGTCAACATTACGTGAGTGGTCTGTACGGTTCCAGTTCTTATCGTTCATCGTAAATAATGCCCAAATGAATAATGGTACATAAGAAAGATTAAAGAAAAATAAACTAATATAGCTCTTTACAATATTAATTTTCTGTCTTGCGTCAACCATAGTAGTAATGCTGACATACGCAAATTGGAATAAAATCATCGTTACCCAAAGTTGCCAAGGAATCAACGAGCTAAACCACGGTGCATCTAAAAAGATGGATGCATAAAGTACTAAACCAGTAAAGGCACCCAGAACAATTTTCCCAGGATTAATCAAATACATAGCTCCATCGAACGCATTGATGTCAGCCTTTTTGAAGAATCTTGCCATTAATTTTCCTGTGTACTTAAAGCAAACATCCCAGTGACCACGTGCCCAACGAAGACGTTGGATACAAGATGCCCAGAAATCTTCTGGTTTTTCATCATATACACGTGCATGGTGACTCCAAGTTGCTTTTTCACCCTGTAATAAACATTGCATCGTAAATTCAAGATCTTCCGTTAATGAACGTGCAGTCCAGCCAACTTCTTGCATCAGCTTTGTATCGACACAGAAACCAGTTCCACCAATCGCATTACCTAAACCAAGACGTGATTTAGCTAATTGCCAGCTGCGGTTCATATAATAGTAGGAAGCAGCGTACGATAATGTCACCCAGTTATCATTCGGGTTCTTTGAATCAAGATAACATTGAATTAAACGTTCACCATTTAATAAGTGCTTGTTCATTTCATTTAAATAGTTTAAAGAAACTAGATTGTCTGCATCAAAAATCGCAATGGCATCATATTTTACCGTTAAATCATCGCCAATAACATCAAGTGCATATTTAATTCCGTACGGCTTCCCTTTTGGTTCGCCAGGTTTGCTTGTATGCTCAATCACATTAGCTCCAAGTTCACGCGTAATTTTCGCTGTATTATCATTACAGTTATCTGCAATCACGGTTACATTATATAATTCTTTTGGATAATCCAAATTCAGTAGGTTTTGTACTAATTTATCGATAACTTTCTCTTCGTTATGAGCAGGTACTAAAATCAAGAAACGTTTTTGTGGTGCTTGATCTGGTAATTTCTTCGCTTTACCAAAACCAAACATACTAATGAATAACCAATAGGCCCAGAAGAAGAGTAAGAAAAATTGAATTCCGTAGAAGCTATACTTTAATATATCTGACATTCATTTTCCTCCTTCAATTTGCTTACTCGAATGAGTATAACAGGTCGAATTGGAAGTTTGTTTACATTTTTTAAATTACATAAATTTACCTAGACCCCAATTGGAAATGGCTCTAAAAAATGGAAAAAAGCCTGTCATAGACAGACTTTTTAAGCAAATTAATATATTGGATAGGACGTAAATTTTCCGTTCTTTACTCCTTGTTTAAAAGCACTTTCCGTAGCCTCGGATGAGTGAATTCTAAAGTCATATTTGCCATCGATTTCATCAAACCAAATGGCAATCCGAATATTTCTATATTTAGAACCAATATTATTTAAATAGTTCGAAATGAAATATGGCTTGTTTCCACCTTCAACCGCACTGGCAAATTCTCCAATGATGAATGGTTTATTCGGAAATTGGCGCAAATAAGTTGCATAAAGGTTCTTATATAAATCATCAAAGTATACAAACTTACTCCATTCCGCTGTTCCGAAATTATAGTGAGTTAGACCGACCCAATCGACATATTCATCCCCTGGATAAAATAGACTGGCGTCATTCCAAGAGTAATCCGGAGCAGAGGTAGCATTGGGATTCCAAACGAATTTGACATTTTCGGCTCCCTGTTTACGAATGACATCTACAAAATGGCGGTAAGCAAGTTTATATAAATCAGCATCTTGATCATTGTCATCTAAACTCCACTGTGTCCAACTTCCGTTCATTTCATTCGATAATCTGACAAGCACTGGTGCATTCAGATTTTTAAAGCCTTGTGCCCAGCTTTTGATATAGGAATCATAGTCCCCATTTATCACTTG
>DASQIV010000215.1:0-7095 GCA_035631415.1 Pseudoneobacillus sp.
AATAAAGACTTCGCAAAAATGTTGATGAAATTCATAATTTTTTTTCTTAACACTATTAATAATAGTAGAATCCTTAGAAGCATAAACACCTGAACCATCTGTTTTATCTAAGTCTTCGTACCACTCTTCTGTCAAATGCCAAGTTTTCTCCAAAAAAAACTGGTATATTTCCTTATTTCTATGCATTTTTCTCCCCCTACCTCTTACGGAACAACCTAATCTATACTCCGAGAAAAGTTTCCTCTATTATTGAATCAATTTTATATACCCCTTTTTTTGATATTAAAACCATTTTAGTGAAAATTAGTTTTAAAAAGCGTTCTAAAATAGAAAGTAGTTCCGATAATGCGGAGAAAGCCTTTATAAAATATTAAATTAACACTTTGATTAGCAATGTTAATAGTATCGATTTAAAAACAAAAACGCTCAGAGGATTATAGCTCTGAGCATTGATTTATTAAACAGTTTTATAGTGTTAAAGTACCAAAAAGATGAGTAACCAATAACGAAACCACAGGTCAATCTTAATTTATCGGACACCCATTCCGCTATTCACTTAAAATCCCCCTACTTACAAGGACTTACGGACACCAGTTCCGTTAATCGTCGAAAATGATACCAAATCTAACCTTTTGAACCCTTATAGCGGAACCTAAGTCCGATAAGACTATGAAATAAAGGGCTATTTGTGAAATAGCGGAACCAGGGTCCCATTTTCTCAACTTACCATTTCCTCAAGGTTTGCTATTTACAATATTTCTTCATAAAAACGTAATTGCTTTCCTAAATATATAGCGGATTTTCTACACTTTATCTGGTCACCCAATATTATAGTTTTGCTTGCACTGATTGAATCTTCGTCTCCATTGAATGTTCCTTATCTCTGCGATCATCAATTCGGATATTAGTGCATACTCTTTGTAAGCCCTTTTGAAATGGCACTTCATGAATCTCTTGAACAATTTCAAGTAATAACTTTAAATCACCTTCGATTAAGGTGCTCATTGGTGTCAACTGAAATTTTATTTTCCCTTCATGCTTAGCTAAAACTTTATGTATTTCAGCAACATATTCACTAACGCTAGGTGTGCTTGTCCCTACTGGAATAACCGTTACATCGATAATAGCCATTATATTTCCTCCTGAATTCTTTATTTTTTTCATGATAACATAAGAAAGGAGACAATATGAAATATTGTAGGTGTAACGAATATCAATGAAATTTCTTTAATAAAATAAATCTCATCTGTTCTTCCTTATACTTGCCTTCTTTCCAGCTAATAAATGATAACAATTCTTCATGATTCCCAATATACCTGCATTCACCTTTACATTCCCAAACATAGGAACCATCATCATTTAATGAAGGAATCCCCATTGCATAATATGGATGAATGTTAAATTCAACATCACTTATTGTACGTTTTCCTTTATATTTAATTCTAAGACGATAGCTAGTATCCAATCCAACTATTTTGGCACTATATTTTACTTTCCAATCATAATCCTCACCTTGATAGGAAACCGTCTTTGATTGAACGAACACCACATATACAGCGATTAATAATATGATAATTAATAAAAACCGTATCCGAACCTTAAACATATAAAAACACCTCTTTATTAAAGAGATGCTCGTTTCAAAACTAATATGAGATAAACTTTGATTTTTCCATGTTACTATACTCTAAAGAATATTGTATCTCTCTTTAAATATTGGACTTAATTCACTCCAGACATCAAATTTATTTCCGTTCAGATCCCAAAATACAAAATTCCTTCCTGAATGGCCTCTATTTTCAATTTCTCCAACCTTTATATTCTTCTCGATAAATTTCTTATGTATATCTTGTAAAGCACCTAAGCCGTTCACTTCAAAGGTAATCGAAAAGCGTTCATGTCCAGTATAATCAATAAAGTTTGAGATTTGGTTCTCTTTCGCTTTTACTAAAAAGAAACTTTGATTAGCCAAATTGATAATGGCCTTATCTTCATCTTTATAATTTATCTCAGCCCCTAAATTAGTAACATACCAATCTCCTGATTCAGAAACATTTTGAACAGGTATATAGGTTGTTCCAACTCTTATTAGTTTATCTTGCAAATATATCTTTCCCCCTTTTAACTTTCTATTTTTCTTTATTCAAATTGTAAATACTCTAAAACATTACCGAAAGGATCTCTGAAGCTAATGAATTTCCCTGGAGGGCAGGCAGTTGGCTCTTCAACGATAAATTGAACGTTATGTTTTTTCAATTTCTCAACTGTATCGTTAATGTCATCTGTTTTTAATGCTAAAACCACTCCTGGTTTATAGCCATCAGGAGTGTACGAAGATGCTTCCGTCTCCTCCAAAACAATTGGTAGATCTCCATGAACAAGCGTGACAATCTTTGGCCCATATTGTTTATTTACCTCAAAACCTAAAACAGTAGTGTAAAAATGAATAGCCTTTTCAAGATTAGGTACATAAATACCTATAACACAAACTTGACTCATAAAAGCACTCCCCTTATATTTCTCACTTTAAGGTTAAACATTCTACACAATTACAAAAATTCCCTTTTTGATTTTCAGTATTTATGAGAATCTTCGCTATTCCTCTAAATGTTTCGTGCAATTATAAAGGATACATTCCCACTTACTTTCTATATTTTTCAGAATAGTTAGTGATGTATTACTTAAGTTGGTTTTTGAAAAAGTTTCCGGAAGTAATTGTTGTAAAGTAAGACCGATTAAAGCACCATGACTTATGACCAATACTCTCTGCCCAGAATATGTATTCACTATCTCCTCTAAAAACGCTATGCCTCTTTTAGATACTTCTTCAAACCTTTCCATTCCAAGATCAAAGTCACGCCAATTAACTCCCCATTTCGTAACCCTTTCTTCTTCTGTTGTTCCTTCTATCTGTCCGCAGTTAATTTCTCGTATTCTTTCATCTACAATAGCAATGGATAATTTTAGTTTATCTGATACTATTTGTGCGGTTTCTTTAGCACGGGACAAGTTACTTGTGGCAATAACATCCCATTTTTCTTCTAATGAGAGTCTATTTGCCAATGCCATAGCCTGTTGTTTACCTATGTTACTTAATGGAATATCAGAAATCCCTTGTGATTTTCCAAGCTCATTCCATTCTGTAATGCCGTGTCTAACTAACCCAATAGTTGTCATATTCAACAGCTCCATTCCTTTACCCTTCATTCATAAAGGGCATATGAAAGTCAATTCTTTCTATTAATCTACCATTTTTTAGAAATTTTATATAGCTATTGTAAAAGAAAAGCCGTCCTAAGACGACTTTTTTTATGCATTATTTTTTAAACTGTTAGCAATAACCACTCTATTTCTACCTTCTCTTTTTGCAGTGTATAAAGCTTGGTCTGTATTTTCAAAGACTTGTGAAAAAGTACTTGCTGTATTTGGTATGCTACCTACTCCAAGTGATAGTGTTATCGACTTTCCAATAGGAAAAATGGCTGTTTCTGTCTTTTTTCTTATTCGTTCGGCAATCCTTTGAGCAACTTTCAATTCCGTTTCTGGAAGGACAATCAAAAATTCTTCGCCACCAATACGGAAACATAAATCACTATGCCTTGTTTCGTGTTTAGTTAAGTTTGATAAATATTTTAATACTTCATCCCCCATTTAATGACCATATTGATCATTTACCTTTTTAAAATGGTCAATATCGAACAAAATGATGGAATATATCTTTAATTCATCCATCTTTTTCTCTAAAAAACGACGATTGTAAAAGCCTGTCAATGGGTCGTGGTTGGCTTCGATTTCAACATCAGTTATTTTCGTCTGATAAAAATCTACGTTTCGAATAATAGCTCCCTTCAAATCCTTTAATTCATAATACCAATCAGGAATATGCGGTTTCGTTATGGAAGGGTCATGAGTAATATTTTTAGCTTAAATAGCTAAGTTCCGAATAGGATTTACTATTTTTTTTAACATAAAAAGGGAGAGTAAAAAGACAAAAATCATAAAGGGAATGGCAATGATGCTGACTTGTTTGGCCATATCTATAGCTGGTTTTATTACGGCATCTTTAGGTGTTTGAGATACGATCCCCCATTTACTCGAAGATGAAGTAGAAGCGTACCCAGCCAACATGGAAATACCTCTTGTATTTACCGTTTCTTCATAACCACTTTGTCCTTTTAACGCCTTCTGAACGACTTTATTTTCGATCACATTATCGTTAATCCGACTTTTTTCCGGATGATAAATAATATTACCTTCAGAATCTACTACAAATACATAAGAATTATTTCCATGTTTTGGATGTTGACCAAGAACCTTCTTTAGACTGTTCTCTTCATGTAAATAAATGGTTCCACCTATAAAACCTTTATAAACTCCGTTATGGTCAAATACAGGAACTGAAACAAGCAAAATAAGATTTTTAGTTACCCCTACATAGGGTTTTGATATTAAAGGTACTTTCCTATCCAAAGCTTCCTTGGCACCGATCCTACTAATTTTTGTACCTGCTAATCCCATTTCTGGAGCCGAAGCTATGATATGTCCTGTTTGATCTAAATAATAGATGGAATTAAAAAAGCTAGTAGAAGCTAACGTCTGAACTAATTCTTTTTGAATAGCGTTCGGCTCACTTGTTAAATATATCTCCTTTTTGGTCTCCATTGTGAGACTTTTAAACATATTAATAAAAAGAGCATCCGTTGTCGTAGCCAATTTTTGTGCATAATATCGATTTTCGATTAAATAGTTATCTTCAAGTGTATTTTTACTAACGATCATACTAGAAAATAAACTTCCAATACTTCCAATAAAAGTACCTAGTATAGCAAAAATAAATAAAGATAATATAAGGGTTTTTATACTTAATTTTAAAGGTCTCTTCAAATCTCTCACCATTATCTAATAAGTTCTATTTATAGGAAAATAGACCTACAAAATATACCATATGGGTTATAAATCAAACAATAAATTTATAAGATTAGGTTCTTAATTAGAGGTGATTCATGTATTAGAAGTTGAGACGTCAAAACATGAAATGATCCCCTATTTTTGATGAAAGTCCAAATGAAAAAGAGCCTCATCATCATAATGGGCTCCTTTCAATATACTATATTTTAAATTTCCCTATCAGCATTTGTAATTCTTCTGCCATTTTTGATAGAGATACAGCCGAGGAAGTAATTTCTTCCATTGTCGCTAGCTGTTCTTCCGTAGCAGCTGATACTTCTTGCGTATTGGATGCAGATTCTTCCCCAATTTCAGTAATATTTTTCATTGCTTGAACCATTTGTTCTGATCCAGCAGCCATTTGTTGTGCCGCGGATGATACTTCATGTATTTGATTGGTTACTTTGTTTACGGAGCTTTCAATGTGAATTAACGATTCCCCAGCAGTATGCATGATCTCTATTCCGCCTGATACTTCCTGAATAGCAGCATCCATTGACTCGACGGCCTTATCCGTTTCTTCTTGGATTGCAATAATGAGGCTGGAAATCTGTTGTGCTGAAGCTGCAGACTGTTCCGCTAGTTTACGAACCTCATCAGCTACAACCGAGAAGCCACGACCATGTTCACCTGCTCTTGCCGCTTCGATGGCTGCATTCAGCGCTAATAGATTGGTTTGGGCTGATATATCCGTAATCACATCAATAATCTGACTAATTTCATGTGAGCGCGCCCCTAATCCATCAATCACCTCTGCTAAACCGTTAACCGTATGATTAATAGAATTCATTTGCTTCACTGCTGACTGAATAGAGTGTCCACCTTCTGCTGCTTTTCCAGATGCCTCCATAGCTGTTGCTGAAACATTTTGAGAATTACTAGCAATCTGATGAACCCCTGTTGCCATTTCATCTATCGTTTGCGAAGTTTCTTCTACACTCTTAAACTGCTTATCTACTCCGCTAGCAACTTCTTGTATCGTATATGTAATTTGTTCAGATGCTTTACTTGTTTCTTCAGCACTTGCTGCCAATTCTTCTGCTGTAGCAGCAACATGTTCTGCATTAATGCTTACCTGTTGGATTAATTCACGTAGATTTTCCGTCATTTGGTTAAACGATTGGGCTAAATCGCCAATCTCATCTTTATTTTTTATTTTCATTTTTTCGCTTGTTAAGTCCCCGGATGCAATCTTTCCAGCAGCTTTGTTGATAGCAATGACTGGGTTAGAAATGATTTGGCTAATGTAGTAAGCAATCACCATCGCAAGCAATACAGAAACAATACTTAAGATAAGAACAGTTTGTCTAATAGAGTCAACTTTATTGGTTGTTGCGATATTTTCTTCATTCAATAATTTTTGTTGATATTTATTAAGTTCCTTCGCCTTAGCATTAAAACGATCTACAATATCCTTTCCCTCGGTTAGTACCAATCTAGTATACTTTTGGGTTTCATTGTATTGTCTTGCTCTCATTGCTTTCTTTGCAAATTCACGAAACTCTATTTCAACATCATTTAATTCTTTTAGTAGCTTTTTTGCTTGAGGATGTTTAATCATTTGTGATAAATTTTCACTAGTATTCTTATACTCATTTTCTGCATCTTCATAACTTTGTAAAGATAAATCATCTCGTGAAATGAGGTAGCCCCGTAAAACGCTTTGCTCAGTTTTTGCTGCGATTTCTAGATCCTTTATCATAAGCAGCTTTTTCGCTTTATCCTCGATTAAATCTGTATAATCTTGATCAACAGCCGTTATTTCATAATAAGCAATACCTGAAATGCCTATTAATAAAAGTAGAACAGCCAAAAATCCACTAAATAATTTTTTCCGTATTGTCATTTTCATCGTGATGTCTCTCCCTTAGAAGTTGATTTGCCTATGCTTCTTCGGTTTTAAAATGGACCCATTACTTAAGGCAAAAGAAAAACGATTCAATTATGAATAGCTGATAATGTCGATAATCTGTCGACCATTGCTTGAACAGCTTTAGAAACATGGCTCCTGCGTCCCCACCTTTCGAATGGGTTTGCCTTTTCGTAACGATATAAATTTTTCAAAACCTATTTTTAATATCGGTTATTTAACATTATTTTTTAGACAAAATCACTTATCGTTTCGAATCCCGTCACTTATTGCTGCTT
>DASQIV010000216.1:0-4397 GCA_035631415.1 Pseudoneobacillus sp.
AACAAGGAGAGTTATATGAAAAAGAAATTTATAGCTTTATTACTATTATTTGTATTACTTCTGCAAACAATGGAGGTTTCTGCTGCAGGTAAAATAAGTCTCTATCAGACACCGTACAAGAATTATTCAATTACGAAAGAAAAAAATGCTGGATTTGACCTAACATATGTATGTGATGGAACAGATAATAATTTACATTACCCTTGTTTTATCACGGGACAATCAAAACTAAGTTTGGATACTTTTTACAAAGCGTTTATTTTGGAAAAGAAAAAAGATGTAATGAAAGATGATCTTTTTCACTATAATATAGTTGAAAAAAGTGACTCCCAGCTTGTTTTTGAGGTTCATTTTGATCCGTTTTTTCCATGGCCATACTTGTCTTATAATGATTTTTCCTACGTGAATTATGACCAATATGTTGTGATTAAAACATCTTTTGGAATCCAAATGAGAGGAACTTCGCTACAAATACCTGCAGGGTTTAATAGTGAATTCGTAACGTATGTGCCTAATAAAGATCTTAAAGATAAAAGCTATTCTTCTAAAAATGTGAAATTGGATTACGACGCCATTAACAAAGCAGGGAGAGAGGCACTAAAAAAGAATTTGCCCTCAAAAATCGTTAGCGATATCTTAACTAGGAATGTTACTTTGGCTAATATAGAAGATAACTATGATGAATACTCTTTTAAAAAGGAAATTCCTCCTCATGTTTTGGATGATGATAAAAAATATCAGTTTCTAAACCCGCAAGCAAAGTTAACAAAAAAACTAAAAAATGGTCTTTATGTGCAAATTTTAATGACCCCATCCGAGCTTGTTAGTACTGTTCAGGAATATAATGATTATAAAACGTTTGTGAAAGCTTATAACTACGGCAGACGATATGAAACGCCTAAACCACCCGTTCCGAAAATGATAGATTACAAAACTTATAAGGTTTATGAACTTTTAGAAAATAATACAAGCTCTAAACTGTACGAATATAGTAAAAATGTAGCAACAAAATCAAAAGACGGTAAAAAAGTGTATAACACAAGTATTACATTCCAACTTTTGAAGAAGGTAAAAGTTGCGAAGGAATTTGATCCAAGTGGATACCAGTATAAACCACAAAAAATATCCAACGCAGATGTAAAGCCGTTTATGAAGGACATTAATGCACTTGTGCTCGAATCTTTGAGAATCATGCAAAGCCTAGAAAAAAATCCAAATTTATAGATGAAGAAAGGATGGTGATTAGAACCATCCTTTTTTGTGCTTGGTCAACACGACTGATAGGATAAATCCTAAAAAAGGCAAAGAAGATAGTTAAAAAGTATTGGAAGCTCACTCGTTAGTTATTCCGGGATTTTTTTAGGAAGTGCTCCTTTATCATGTCATTTTTAACAAAAAAAAAGGACTCTATAATAGAGTCCTTTTAAAAAGCAATTAAGCTTTTTTAACGTTAGTAGCTTGAAGTCCACGTTGACCTTGTTCTGTGTCAAATGTAACTTTTTGGCCTTCGTCTAAAGATTTAAATCCTTCGCCTTGGATAGCTGAGAAATGTACGAATACGTCTTCTCCACCTGCAGTTTCGATGAAACCGAAGCCTTTTTCTGCGTTAAACCATTTTACTGTACCTTGTTGCATGTGTGTTTCCTCCTGTGTGGATTAATTCCACGTTTTATTACTATTGTTGCTCAATTAGATATCAAAGGCGAAAAATTTAAATACTTATTCATTCCTTACATATCGAACAAAAATAATTCTTTTTAAGAATAACAGATAAACCAAATAAAAGCAAATTTATTAAAAAAAGATGCAAGGGGACGGTTCTTTTGCATCTTTATACTCAGTGTTGATGAAGCATGAGAACCGTCCCTTTGCTTTACAATCTCGGGTCAATATCAGATTCTTGGCTTTCTTCGAATAGTAGATTGGCTACTGTTTGCTTGAATGTCTGGTTTTCTGGACTAATCTCGTTAAGTCGGGTTTGGAGCATCTTCATACCTAGATTGTATTCCAATAATGACTTTTGAACCTTTTTCTTGATGCTTTTTTGCTTAATGAGCTTTGCGTATTTATGTGGGAACCGGTAGTCATAGCCGTAAACAAGTGTTAGGTATTCCGAGTTGCGTACTTTCATAAATGGAAGTAATCCATCGCGGAGCACTTCTGGTTTAATCACAACTCCTTCCATACCGCGGTCAAAGGTCAGCTTGTTGAAAAATGCCAAAGCCCCATCATACGATTCCTCTAAATTGACAATCATAAAGTCATCCTCACTTATGAGGGAGAACAATTCCGATGTTTTCATCGTCGGAATTTCCTCCTCTCCATTGGCGTAGACGATTTTTAAAATGGAAAAGGGCTTATACTCCAACTCGCTTTCCTTCGCATAAAGATTTAGCTGTTTACGGAATATCTGATAAGCATTCTCTTGCTCATCTAGGCTATGTATCGCTTCCAAAATACCCTTCAAATCCTTGAAACTATTATAATTATTCAAGCCAAAGTGTGCGATAAGGTCCTTTTTTGTGTGCCGTGATTTTTCTTCCTCAAAGCCACTCGCATCATAGCGGTTAACCAATTCCTGCAAACTCTCCTCAAACCCAAACTCCTTCAAAAAGCTAATTTCGGTTTCAAGTGCTTTGGCAACGACATCAAATTGAGCTTCGATTAAACCTTTTCCTAGTGCTTGCCAAGGGAGAAGTTCACAATCGAAAATCACCATATCGATTGCTTTTTCATCCATCCATGGTAAAAATTTTGCCTGTAAACGACTGAACACCTCGGTTAAGTCTACATGAGTAATCTTATAACCATTTCGACTCACCGCATAGCACTGTTCCAACTCTCGCGACAAGTACAGATTGCAGCGGGAGCCCATATACTTCGGCTGCAGCACAACTTCACGAACACCATTTTCTTTGAAAAAATTTAGCCCTTTCGTCAAGCTTTCAAGTTCATTCTTTCTTAGATCCTTATCGGCAGGGCTCATCGTTCCGGAAATAAAATTCACTTTATTATGGAGTACGTAATCTAAACGTTTTTGGTCGTTTTCGCTCAACTCAACGAGCTTTACTTCATTTGATTTGCGTGAAAAAGCTGGCTGCAAATCTTCAGCAGGTCCTGAAGGCGTCCTTAGCTTTGAATCAGGTTGCGCCTCATCAGAAGTGGCAAGCGCTTTTGATGGAACACTTTTAAAGAAAGGCTTTTGCGCATTTAACGCCACACTCGTTAACACATTTCCAGATACACAACCAGTATCGATGCCGATTTTATTTTTCAAACGAATAACTTCCCGAGTGGCTACATGCCCAAAAACATGGTAGGGATGATTCGTTGCACTTTCTTTTTCCAAAAAGCGTAGCTGCTCTTCGATATTTGCACCGAAATCAGTGGCAAACCGGCGCTGATTGCGGCGTGAGATCGTGTCCATTTTTCCGATATATTGATTGTGGCAAGGGGCGTGTGTAAGGTAAAAGCTATTATACTCCTTGCCGATGAAACGGTAGAAATCACGCGACATATTAACAAGCGATTGAAATTTCGTATGTAGCTCCGGGTCAGCCGCAAAAATCGGAATCGAATCGAAAAAATTCTCTAGCAAATGAGGGTCAACATGGTCAATCTCATCCTTCAAATACTTTGAAACAAAATTTTCGTGATTTCCTTTTATAAAATAAAAGTTGTCTCGATTTTCATAGAGAAATTCTACGGTTGCGGCGGTGTTTTTCCCTTTATCGATGAAATCACCAATCAGCACGAACTTTTTGTTGTGACTTTTCGGGGTCCGCTGTATTTTGCCATCGATCATTTCGAAGCCATGAAACGTAATCATTTTCTGCAATTCGTCTAGTGATTCATGGACATCCCCAATAATAATGTAAAAGTAATCGTGAGGAAGAAGATGGCTCAAATATTCCTCGCCGTTTTCGACCACAACCTCATACAAATCAGGCTTCATAAAGTTTTTCTCACGGATGCGATGGATATCATCAAAGTCACTCCGTCTTATCGTTGGTAATACATCTCGACGCATACGGTTGACATGAGTGGCGATGATCTTTTTGCTCCGGTCGGATGCATAATAGTCTCTAATATTTTTATAATCAAACACAATGGCCTCTAACCGGTAGTGATTTTCATGAGCAATCGATATAACCTTTTTTCGAAAATCCTCCGCGAGCCCAGTCGTGTCGACGACAACAAAATCGGCATTAACCGGAAAACTTGTCACGGCACGCAGCTTATGAAACAGAAGGTCAAACGCTTGAACAGAGGATTCCATCATCACCGAATCGTATTTATCATAGGGAAAGCCGAGCAGCTCCTGGCGAATTTCATCACTGGACAGATACTGGACATTGCTACGATAATTTTTAGCTTCATCATAAAACTGTAGTTGG
>DASQIV010000217.1:0-6738 GCA_035631415.1 Pseudoneobacillus sp.
GGAAATCCAATCATACTTCAAATTTAAAGATGTTGAAATGAAAAACTATGAAAAGATAATAAGTAATTTAAGTTATTTTGATGTGATGAATTTTGCTCCCTTGGTGACATGCCCATCCTTATTGTGTATAGGGTTAGAGGATAGTGTTACACCACCTTCTACCGTTTTTGCTGTTTATAATCATTTGGCAAGTAAGATAAAAAAAATCAAAATTTACCCTGAATATGGTCATGAACTCATTTCGCCACAAGAAGAAGAGCGGATAGACTTTGTTGCAGAATACTTATTGGAGAGTTAGGTGTTAGGTGGAAGATGGAGACTATACCTATCAAACAAAAATTTGTGTTAGATGATAACTATATTCATAGCGTTTATGCGGGTGTTTTGGGGAAAGTCATAGGTGTAAGACACGGGGCTGTAATAGAGGGATGGACGTACGAACAGATTCAAGAAAAATTCGGTGAGATAAATGATTATCTCCACCAATATCAAAAACGGTTTGCTGCAGATGATGACACGAATGGGCCTATCTTCTTCATTCGTGTTTTAGAAGATTTCCAACATCTTGAATCCATCACTAATAAAGAAATGGGCTTAACTTGGCTCAATTATGTTCCGGATGGACGGGGATTCTTTTGGTGGGGAGGATATGGAATATCAAGCGAACATACCGCTTACGAAAACTTAAAAAATGGGGTAATGGCACCCAAATCTGGCTCTAAAGAACAAAATGGAGAGCGAATGGCCGAACAAATAGGTGGGCAAATCTTTAGTGAAATTTGGGGTTTGATTTTTCCAGACCAACCACCATTTGCTGCTGAATACGCAAGAAAAATGTCTTCTGTTTCTCATGATGGAAACGGTATTTATGGAGGTATGTTCATCGCAGCATGCACTTCTTCTGCGTTTTCAGAAAAAGACATTATCAAAATCATCATGAATGGGCTTTCGGTAATTCCTGAAGATAGTGAATACTGTATAGCCATAAAAAAGGTCATCGATTTTTATCTGATGAATACTGAGAATTGGAGAGAATGTTTTCATTATATTTCAAGCCATTTTGGATATAACCATTTTCCTGGTCCAGTACATATCATTCCAAATGCGGCGATTGTTGTGTTGTCACTCTTATATGGAGAAGGTGATTTTTCAAAAGCTATTAACATTTGTAATATGTGTGGTTGGGATACGGATTGCAATGTCGGAAATGTTGCTACCATTATGGGAGTACGAAATGGACTCGATGGTATTGACTGGTCCTGGAGAAAACCAATCAATGATTTCTTATGCTGTTCTAGTATAATGGGATCCTTGAATATGGTCGATTTACCAACATTTTCACTATACCTTGCTGCAATCGCCTATCGACTCCAAGGGTTACCGTTTCCATCTAAATGGGGAAATGGTAAGTATATGTCAGGTGCAAAATATAATTTTGAATTACCAGGATCGACTCATTCTTTCCAAACGGAGTCTGATCATACAGAGATTGCTAGTTATATAGTAAATACAGATGAAGTGATAAAAAGTGGAGAGCATTCCTTAAAAATCAATTGGGAAAAAGCAATCAAAAATAATGGATATCGAGTATATCTCCAGACCTATTATGAACCAAGTGATTTTGACGATAGTCGAATGGATCCTAGTTTTTCTCCCACTCTTTATCCGGGCCAAACGATATCGGCTTCAATAAATATTCCGTTAGGGAATCAATCCGAATTCTTAGTTCGAATGTTTATTTATGATCGAAATCATGATGTTCGAATTTATAGTAAATATAATATGATGAATTCAAACGATTGGCTTGAACTGGAATATACGATTCCACACTTGGATTCTGTATGTATTAAGAAATGTGGGGTAGAATTCACCCCCCTAAAAACGATAAATGAGGAACTAGTCATTTATATGGATCAATTTGCTATTCACGGTGTTCCTGATTATTCCGTTTCATTCGAGAATGAGCGATTAGAGGAATGGAACAGCTCACATGTTGAAATTAGTCAAATGACTATATTAAGAGGAATATGGACCCTTGAAGAAGGAAAATTAACTGGACGATATAATGGTCATTCAGCAGAATGCTATTCAGGACATCGATATTGGAAGGACTATCATTTCACAGTTACATTTAGTCCAAATACAGGGGATAAACATCTACTATTGTTTCGTGTACAAGGTGGAATAAGATCCTATGCAATTGGATTAGCACCAAATGATAAACTAGCTTTTTATAAAAAAAATGAACTTGGCTTTAATCATTTGAAATCTAAACCATATGAGTGGAAACATAAAGAAATATATAAATTACAAGTTACATGTATAGGGAACAAATTCTCATTTTATTTAAATGAGGAATATCAATTTGAGTATGAAGATGATGATATTCTTCCGTATTTAGATGGAGCAGTTGGTTTTGCCAATATGAATGGAAGTATAACAAATTATAGTAACTTTAGTGTAAAGGGATTATAAATTTGATATAGGGGCTTACTCAGTGAAAGGAGTAAGCCCCTTTTGTAGAGTCAGAAATAGTAATATTGACAGATAATTTTCATGATGATCATTTCTAATTTTGCATATACAACATAATTGAATGAAAGATTTCCCAATAATTACAAGTGGGGTGGAGATAAAATGCAACATATTGACAAGGATGTAACGGTTATTGGTGGTGGTGTGGTGGGTACATCTATTTTAAGAGAACTTTCATTTTATGAGTTAGAAATCATGTTAGTAGAAAAGCATCATGATGTTTGTGAAGGCGCAAGTAAAGCGAATAGTGGCATTGTCCATACAGGATTTGATGCTCCTCTAAACTCGGTTGAAGCTTTTTGTCTTGAAAAGTCTCGAGAATTATGGCCAAGATTGGTCGAAAAGTTAAAGATACCTTTTCTCTCTTGTGGGGCAGTTATGGTGGCAACTAGTGAAGAAGAGAAAGAAATAATACTAACAAAATACATACCCAATGCTATCGCAAATGGGGTAAAGGTGGAATGGATAGAAAAAAATGAACTAATTTCCTTAAATCCTTCCTTAACCGCCCAAGCTATTGGAGGCTTACTCATTCCTGGAGAGGGCATTTGCGATCCTTTTTGGACAACAAGGGCTCATGCTGAGATTGCTGTATTGAATGGTGCCGAAATAAAGCTAGGTTCAGGTGTTTCCAATATTGAAAGCTCTTTTGATCATGATTACTTTATTATTACTCTCGATAATGGCGAAAAATTTACAACTAAATATATTGTGAATGCAGCGGGTCTTTGGGCAGATGAAATGGCTAACCTAATTGGCGATTATAGCTTTCATCTTACACCCAGAAAAGGACAATTTATTTTAACGGAAGAGGTTATTGAGATATCCCAAATCATTCTTCCTGTTCCTACCGAGAAATCAAAGGGATTATTAGTTTCTCCAGTGGTATTTGGAGGCTTTTTGTTAGGACCAACTGCTGAGGATCAAGAAGATAAATGGGATCGATCTACAACAATAAACGGAATAAGAGATATTACACATGAATGTAGTCGATTAATTCCGAATGTAACTGATATGGACAGCATTAGACAATTTGCTGGATTACGTGCTGTTTGTAGTACAAATGATTATGTGATAAGACCATCTGAAGTCAATCAAAGAATGATTCATGCAGCTGGAATCCGATCAACTGGGATTTCTGCTTCACCTGGAATTGCAAAATTAGTAGTTGAACAATTTGCAAAAATAGGGGCCACAATGCCACTCAAACAAGTAATCGTGGATGAATTACCTGATCTATTACAACAAGATAAACCAGGTGAAATTGTTTGTCTCTGTCGTTCTATTACAAAAGGTGAAATAGAAAATGCATTCAATAGACCTTTTACCTCTTTTACCCTCGATGGTGTTAAAAGAAGAACTGGCGCAATGCTTGGTGAGTGCCAAGGTAATTGCTGTATTCCAAGAATAATAGATATGATAAATCAAGCGAAGCCTACTAATCAAGAGATCTACAAAGGATTACAAGCCTCATTGGTTTTGAAAAGGGGGGGGAAATGATGGATTATGATGTAGTCATTATTGGTGCAGGAATATCGGGACTTACTGCAGCAAAAGAATTACAAAACCAAGAAATTGAAAAGGTTTTACTTTTAGATTATCAAAAAGATATCGGTGGATTTCTATCACCATTATTTAATCAACCTGAGTTCCATGAAGAAAAACAATTGTTGGAATGGGCAAAATCAACCCTCCCATATGAAATATGGTTGAACTCGACTGTCATTGGATTTTTCCCTGATGAAACTGATCAAGAAAAAAAACATCAATTATACGTTCAAACCCCAAATGAAACCATTACGATAAAAGCTCCAATTGTGATTATAGCCTCAGGTTCTTTACAGCAGCCTAGGGAAAGTATGAAAATTCCTGGATCAAGACCTTTAGGTGTGATGACTTCTTTACTAGCTTTAGAATTAATGAGAAAAGAATATATACCTGGTGAAAAGATAGTTCTGTTTGAGAAAAATCGAATCGATAAGGCTGTCTATTCTATTTTGATCGATGAAGGCATGGATGTAAAGAAGTTACCTTTTCAAGATAATCGTCTGATTAGAGTAGAGGGGAAAGAAAAAGTTTTATCAATAGATGTGGAATGCGCATCGAAAGGGACTACCGAAAAAATAAATTGCGATTCTGTTCTTTATTCAGGGGGAAGAATTCCTTGTACGTTTTTTCTAAAGCAGACTCCTATAGAAAGAAGTCTGAGTAACGAAATCATTGTAAATAGCGTAGGAGCTACTTCTATTCTAGGGGTTTATGCCCTCGGCAGTTGCACGACATTAGGGAATGAGGAGCATCTTCATTCACGACAAATGGTAAAAGAAGCCATTTTAGATGCTACAAAAAATATAAAAAATAACTAAAATAGATAGATGAGGTGAAAACATTGAGAGTACAAGATTCTTTTTTACTTTCGGCGACGATTGAAGATGTATGGCAATTATTTATGAACGCAGAAAAGTTAGGGAGATGTGTCCCAGGCTGTGAGGAGGTTACTTCCATTAGTCCGACTGAATATAAAGCGAAAATGGAAGTGAAAATCCAATTTATGAAATTGGCTTTTGATGCAAAAGGTGAACTGAAAAATTCCATTTTTCATGAGAGTATTGAAGTTGAAATGATTGGAAAACCATTAGCTCTAGCTGGATTATTTCGAAGTCAAATGAAATTACAATTAGAAGAAATTGAGCCACAAGTAGTAAAGGTGTTTTATGACATGGATTTACAGATGACTGGTCGCTTGGCAACATTAGGTGAGGTATTATTAAAGGGAACGATTAAAAAGAATGCAGAACAATTTGCCGAAAACGTACAACAATTCTTTATCGAAGAAAATGTTTAGAAGGGTCTGGCAAAAACTCAAAACATTAATATAATCGAATTCACACCCGAATAATTGTTTATATATTATTTTAGGTTTGAAAATACTTCAATGACAAATACTGTACATGATACTATTTTCAAAGAGGAGCGATCAAATACATGGCAAAAATTGAAATAGGCGAAGTTTTTTCAATTAGTGATGAAAACAATGAAGAACAAGAAGTAGAAGTTCTCGCATCACTTGAAATGGATAACACTGAATATGTTGCGGTTAGTTTTGTCGAAGATTTACAGGAAGAAACGGAAGATGATATTGATATTTTCTTTTTAAAGGTTGATTCAGACGGTGATTTTTCTGCCATCGAAAGTGACGAAGAATTTGATAAAGTATCAGCCGCTTTTGATGAAATACTGGAAGATGCTGATTAATATGTTGTTTCAAAAGAGAGAGGTTACTTAACTTCTCTCTTTTTTATGGTGTAAATAGCTTAAGGTATTTTATCTAATGTACAATTTTGAGTGGTTTTAGATTGAAAAGATACACAAATATATTGATTCTCCAACTTACTTACCATAAACTCAAGAAGTTGAGGAATAATATTACATAATTTTTAAAAAATGGGGTACTAGTATTGTCAATTATCTTAAGATCACTCGAAAAAAACTTTCAGGTAGATCATAATTCTTTTCAAGTTCTCAAAAATATAAACTTGGAAATTAAATCAGGAGAATTTGTTTCTATTGTTGGGAAATCTGGAAGTGGTAAGTCTACTTTTTTAAATATGATAACAGGGATAGATCATCCATCGAAAGGTTACGTTCTGGTTAACGGAGTCAACCTAAATAAATTGAAGCGTAGTGAACTATCCAGATGGAGAGGAATAAATTTAGGCATCGTATTTCAATTCTTTCAACTTATTCCTACTTTAACTCTAGTTGAAAACGTCACACTACCAATGGATTTTTGTAAAATGTATAAAAAATCGGAAAGAAAAAAAATAGCAATGCTTTTACTTGAGAAAGTAGGGCTTAAAGAACATGCGACAAAACTGCCTTCACAGGTTTCAGGTGGACAACAACAAAGAGCAGCTATTGCAAGAGCTTTAGCAAATAATCCGCCAATTATAGTAGCAGATGAACCTACTGGTAGTCTTGATTCCAATACAGCTCAGTCTGTGTTTGAATTATTTAAAGAACTTATTAAAGAAGGAAAAACAGTTATTTTTGTTACTCACGATGAACATTTAGCTAATGAAAGTAAGCGAAAAATCATTCTTTCAGATGGAAAAATTATAAATGATAATTATATGCTAAAGGATAATGTAAATTGATCGGATCTATGTGGAAAAAAATAATAAGAGATCTTTTGGACTATAG
>DASQIV010000218.1:0-3394 GCA_035631415.1 Pseudoneobacillus sp.
AAACCAAAGTGGGATTACAGATCCAGATAGTAAAGACATCGCAAAATAAAAAATATCCACGATTCCCCCAGTTTCCACTAAGAAGAATGATAAAAAACTAAAGGACATTTCTATACAATAACGAATTAAAAATCCGATAATGGCGGTAATTAAAAAAAGCACCCATATTTCCCATGAGGTTGGTAAGGTTAAGTCGATAAACAAAAACACTAAAATGTACACCGGTAATAAAGCAAATAGGAAGTAAAAAGCGACACTACCGAAATCAGCGAATAAGTAGCGAAGCGGCACATCAAACGGCCTCATTAATTCCAGAGCAATATCACCTGTCCGAACCTTTTCCTGCATGTCCCAAAGAGGCGTTCCAGCTCCATTTATTCCTGATAAAAATTGATTGACTACGATATAGGTAAGCATGGCTACAAAGGTTACTCCGTTAGCTTCCTCTTTCCCTGCATATAAAGCAGTCCAAATCGAACCCCACATTAATAAAAAAATAAGGTTATAACCCATTCGTGAAAAAACATCAAATCGGTAGACAGCCGAACGGAGAAAAGCTTTCTTCGTAAACGTCCAATACATTTTTAGATTAAACATGGTTCACCTACTACTAATATTGTGATTTTTTTGACTATTATATATATTAACATAATTTTACTGTATTGTAAGACAAATTGAAAAGGCCGTTACCAGTTTGATAACAGACCCCATTTTAATTCTTAGAAACATTGAAAAGATTGTATCTGATTTAAATCAATCCCAAAATAACTCCAGCCAAATCTTCTACTCCATCGCCAACCTGCTACGGATGTTCTTCCAACAAAGGTAGGGTAATACCAAAATCTCCGACCATTGTTTAACCAAACATAAGTATTTCTGTATAAACATCTACGGATTCCACCTGGGTCTACAGCAAATAAAGTTGCCTGACTTTGTTGTGGTGTAAAGGCTGGTGGAGGGCTTGTTGGGGCTCCTTGTTGGCCACCACCTGGTTGGCCTCCTGGGAATCCTGTTCCTCCACCCGGTGGGAATCCTGGTTGACCTCCTGGAAATCCACCTGGAAATGGAAACCCGGGTTGAGATGGAAACTGGCTCGGTGGTCCAAATGGTGGTTGAGATTGACTGCCTCCTGGGAAAGGGAAATTAGGAAATTGACGATAATCCAAGGCATAATCCTCCTTTAATCTATTTTCTTCCCTCTAATGTATGCAAAAAGCCCAGAAGCGTGCAGAGAATCCAAATGGAACTACAAGTTTCGTAGGATCAAAGGTATTTCTGAATGGGTTAACCCCTTAAGATTATTGAATATAAAAATTAATCGAACACTTTTTCATTTTTATCTTGCTAAAAATGCATTATTACTATCATTGTCGCAATTTAATCTTCAGCCATCTATTAAAACATAAAAAACAAGGCCCAACGGACCCTGTTAGGAAAGACTATTGATTCAATTGTTTTTCAGCAATCTTCCCGATTTCCTCTTGAATTTTTTGCTGAATTTCTCCGACAACACCAAAATCCATGGCATTTATATAAATTTCTTCAAGGTCATCGTGCAATGCCTTGGCATTCGTTAAAAAGGAGGTAGCTTCTTGCATTTTATCTTTATAGCGTTTCGCTATATCTGCTAAGTCCTCTGCAAAAATGTCGTCTGTTCCAGGTGCAATTAATGATTCATACATATCGATAATTTCGTCTGAACTATTACTTGGGAAATATTCATGCGGTGCCGTACTATCAAATATCGCAAAGCCAATTTCCCTTACAATCACCATATCAAGGCTGTTCGGATCAAACCCACAATGGTAGACCTCGACATCAAAACCTCTTTCCTCAGCTGCCGCGGCTAGCTTTTTCAACATAGTAGATTTCCCAGAGCCAGGGCGACCTTTAATAAGGTAGCGCTTCGCGACATCCTCTGTTAAATTAGGAACAAAGTCTACCGCCCCTTTTGGTGTCGCTGCTCCTAGGAAGCGATGTCTTACATCTGCGTTTTTGTGAAGTCTCATTTTCCCGAATAATTTCTCTATTAAGCTATTCGTTAAGCTGTCAGCTTTTTCAAAGTCCATACTATTAATATAAATTTTTTCCCACTCATCATGGATTCTTAATGCCTCTGCAAATGTGGAATAAGCGGTTTGAAAAGACTCAGAAATTTTACCATTCAATTTTAAAATATTTTCTTTTTCTAACGCTAATTTGCTAGCATCCCATGCTTCACCTAAATTAACATATTCCTCAATCGCCCCTGGTGCAGTTGGCTCAATCACATGCGGAGCCGTTCCATCCACAATTCCTATGTTTAATCCCTTTATAATCACACCATCAATGGAATCATTGTCAGAAGAACAATGTAATAATTCAATATCATAGCCCTTCTTCGCCCATTCATTGCCCACTTTTTTCATTAAAGATGATTTTCCTGTTCCTGGACCACCTTTTAAAATAAATAAACGTTCCAGTCCTTGTAAGTTAGATTGATAAAGATTGTGGAAACCTCGCGCTGTGTTTCCCCCTGCATAATAGTTTTTAATTTTACCTGCCACGTACAACACTCCTTTTTTGTGACATCGTCATTTACTTCACCAACTATGTTATGCAGCATGCTCTTATAGGTGAATGCCTATTTTTTACAAAGTTCTCTAAATTTTTTGTATATTCTTCAAAAATCCCAGAAAGGTCAGGTTTTAAAACAAAAAAAAAGCATCCCTAAGGATACGTCAGTTACTTGATTTATATGATGGGCCTAAATGGACTCGAACCATCGACCTCACGCTTATCAGGCGTGCGCTCTAACCAGCTGAGCTATAGGCCCCTATGTAATGGAGCGGGTGATGAGAATCGAACTCACGACATCAGCTTGGAAGGCTGAGGTTTTACCATTAAACTACACCCGCATGAATTTATATTGGAGGCAACACCCGGATTTGAACCGGGGATAAAGGTTTTGCAGACCTCTGCCTTACCACTTGGCTATGCTGCCTTAAGGTTGGCTGGGCTAGCTGGATTTGAACCAACGCATGTCGCAGTCAAAGTGCGATGCCTTACCGCTTGGCTATAGCCCAATAATTATTAAGATAAGGAATCGTGCCGTGTATACCAAATCCACAATCTAGCGTGTTAACCTCATCACCATAACCGCCAATATGGATGGTTATTTTCGCAAACACGAAAAAACCTTAATTATTTCGCTAACGCAAAAAAAAATGTTTTTTCAAAAAGCGAAAAAACTTTAATTTTTTCAAAAAGCGAAAAAACTTGGTGGAGGGGGACGGATTCGAACCGCCGAACCCAAAGGAGCGGATTTACAGTCCGCCGCGTTTAGCCACTTCGCTACCCCTCCGGAATTTTATTATCTAAAAATTAAAATGGTGGCTCAGGACGGAATCGAACC
>DASQIV010000219.1:0-4133 GCA_035631415.1 Pseudoneobacillus sp.
TTCAGCGAATCCCATCGCCTCTTGACCGGAAGAATTCGTGATAACAATGAATTCCTCTCCACCCCATCGTCCTAAATGACTATCTGAAGGCAAGTTCTGTTTTATTAAAGAAGCTAATTCCTTTAAAACAGAATCCCCTCTTTTATGACCATACGTATCATTGATTTTCTTAAAATGGTCGATATCGAAAAAGATAATGGAAAAATACTCTTGCCTTTCCGTTGCGATCGTAAGCTTTTCTTCTATCCATTCATCAATTTGATGTCTATTCCCTACTTTAGTTAAGGAATCAACGAATGCTTGTTCCTTCAATATTTCAACCTCAGTGTATGCCTTAAACATTGGTTGAGCGTAGTAAAGAACAAGAATATAGACAATATTAGCAAAGTAAAACTGATTAATGGAGTCAAGGGACTCCACAGATAGTTTTGTAATATGAATAATTCCCATTATCAACGTTATCACAAATATTCCAATTGAAAATAAAAAGCCACGTTTTCTTCCTAAGTTTAAAAAAATAAACATTATATACAACGGTGTCCAAATAATAAAATCACCTAAAGACCCTTGTCCAGTTTTGACTAAAACGTTATTTACAATATAATAAACAGTTATGACATGATACAAACTAATAATTCCTAAGTTAGATAGTTCAGCAAAGCGAATGAAGCGGTTTGAATAGATTAAAATCCAACTAATGATAAACCAGATTGTAAGAGTATTATTGATAATTAGATCTGTTAGGGTTTTAGTTGACGTAATGCTATTAGTGATGATCGCGATTAGGATTAAAGGAAGAATCCAAAGATAAATCCCTCTTTTTAATTCATAAGTTGATTCGAATTGGTTTAACATTTGATTCTCCCCCTTTAAACTAGTCTCGAAAGATTAGTCCCACCTGATCAAATCTATAGCAGCTCAATTTTAACACTATATCCAACTTTCACTGATAGAATCTTTTTTTCGACAAAAAACATACGTTCGTTATCTTAATTATACTAGAAAAATATGTTAGGTTCCATGTACCCTGCTGAATATTTTCCTATAAATTTCATGTTAAATAGTTATATTGTTATTTTATGTTTAATACTCTTTAAGTAAGGTTGTCCATTATTTGTTCGTTAAAGGAGGAAATCTATTGTTAAGGCTTAAGAGTATGGTGGAAGAATTAGATGAAATTGCTCATAATCTAGATTTTTTACAAGGTCATTTCTACGAGGACAAACAATTCTTTAACGAAAAACATCTCGAAACATTAAGAGAAATTTTACAAATCTTAAATGAAAGATTTTCGTCAGCCTATATCTATCAGGCATTAGAGTTAATTGATTATGACTCTATCATTGAAAAATTAGTTTCACTTAAAGAAGTGGATTATAACGAATTTGAGCAAGACGGTATCTTAGACCCAGATAGCGTTGATATTGGTTCTTTTATATCTGAGAAAACGGAGGAACGCTATTCTGCACTATATTTTGAAGCACAGCCACCATTAAACGAATTGTTATACTGCATTAATAAAATCCTAATCGTTTAGCACAGAAAGGTACCCACAACTGGGTACCTTTTTTCTTTCAACCTAGCAGCATTGAATTTTTAAAGTTCCATTACTTCAAACAGCTTTAAGCCATAATCTTTCCATATTTGCTCTCAAAGTCCTCCGATGTGATTGGCTTACTAAACATGTAGCCTTGAACTTCATCACACCCATGATCACGAAGGAACTGAAGCTGTTCCTCTGTTTCAACCCCTTCAGCAATAACTTTCATCTTAAGATTATGCCCCATCGTAATGATGGTCGTAACGATATCTCGATCATTAGAATCCTTTGCAATGTCTTGAACAAAGGATTGATCAATTTTCAAACGATCTATCGTTAATCTTTTCAGATAGTTTAAGGAGCTATAACCCGTTCCAAAATCATCAATCGCCACTTTGACACCCAACTGCTTTAATTCTTGAATAATGCCTATAGCCTGTTCAACATTCATCGTCATACTTTCCGTAATTTCTAACTCCAAATACTGTGGCTCCAATCCTGTTTCTTCTAAAATTCTTCCCAACATCGATATTAAATTCGGTTGAAAAAACTGACGAATGGATAGATTGACAGATATCACTAAAGATGACCACCCGTTATTATGCCAAATGACATTCTGTTTACATGCCGTTTTAATGACCCACTCACCAATTGGTACAATTAATCCTGTTTCCTCTGCAATCGGAATGAAGCGATTTGGTGGAATATTTCCCATTTCCGAATGATTCCAGCGTATTAGCGCTTCAACACCACAAATTTGATTCGTTTTTAAATCGACCTGCGGCTGATAATGAAGGAAGAATTCGTCTCTTTCCAATGATTTACGTAGGTTCTGCTCTAATACAAGCTGATTATTAAAAACCAATTCTTGTTTAAGATGATAGAATTGATATGTATTTTTCCCTTGGCGCTTGGCATCGTACATCGCGATATCGGCATTTCGAATCAATGTTTCAGGATCATTTCCATGAGCCGGATAGAGACTTATCCCGATACTAGGTGTAATCACGACTTCATGGCCCTTCAGGCGGAATGGACGAGATAATGCCTTGAGAATACGCTTAGCAACTAGTTCCGTTTCATCCTTAGTAGAATCTTCAAGAAGAATAAGAAACTCATCCCCACCTTGTCTGCCGATAAAATCCTTTCGACGCAAACTGTATTTTAAGCGATTAGCGACCTTTTGTAGTAATAAATCTCCTATGGTATGACCGAGAGAATCATTAATCACTTTGAATCGGTCTAAATCTAGGAAAATTAAACTTGTTTCAATTTCTTTCCAAGCTTTTTTCTCTAAGGAATGCTCGAATCTCTTTTTAAAAAGACGTCTATTTGGAAGTCCTGTTAATGGATCATGATACGCCATATGATTAATCGTATCCTCTGCTTTGTAATGAAGAATAGCTAATTTTGCAAGATAAGTAGCTTTTTCAATAAACTTAAGAACAGCATCACTTGGAGTCGCCACATGGTTTTTGTACATCGCAAAAGTTCCTAATACCTCATCCTGATTATCCAAAATGGGAGAAGACCAGCAGGATTTCAATTGATATTTTTGGGCAATATCACGATATCTCGTCCATAAAGCATCCTTACAAATATCCGATACAATAATGGTTCTCTTATAGTGAGCAGAAGTTCCACATGAACCGGCACGCGGCCCAATAGAAATTCCGTTTATTTCTTCGTTATATCCCTTTGGTAGATTAGGAGCAGAGCCCATTAAGAGTCTTGTCTTGCTCTCGTCCGCTAATAGGATTGAGCACCGGCCACCGTCTGATAATTTTTCAATCATTAAAATGATTTCCTCAAATACCTTCGTGATCAGTGCACCTTTGGCAATCATCTCTAAAACCTTTGTCTGCCCATCAAGCAGTAGCTGAGCTTTCTTGTTTTCAGTTACATCCTTAATGATGCTAAATACTCCGATAATTTCTGAATCTTTGTAAATAGGCATGTTCTTAACACTAAGGTCAAGGCGCTCTCCTTTTTTATTAAACATAGCAGTCTCATAATCTATTGGAGAGCCTTTCTTTACTTCCTCAAAAAAAGACACAACTTTCTCGAGATCATCCGGAACAAGTAAATGAGAAAATGACATCTGAAGCAACTCTTCTTCAGAATATCCAGAAACTAACTCAGCTGAAGGATTTACACTCGTGAAACGCCCTTCTAAATCAAAACTTAAAACCGCATCGGTATTATGTACGAACAATGATTTATAACGCTGTTCACTTTCAATCAAAAGGTTTTCCATCTTTTTTCTGTCTGTAATATCATGAGCGAGGCCAGTTACTCCAACAATATTTTCATCTATGATCAGTGGAATAGCTGTGACACTGAACTTCATTTTTCCACCTTTATTATTGTAAAAAGACATTTCAAAGGTCTCTTTTTTCCCTTGTAATACACTATTAAATTTTTGAGTAACCAAATCTCGTTCTTTTCGAAGAACTATTTCCGGAAAGTTAGAATCAATAAGCTGTTTCCAATTGTACCCCGTTAGCTGTTCAACAGATGGATTAACATTAATAAATTTCCCGTTTGAATCAAGGAAGAAAATGATATCTGGATTATGTTGAAAAAGAGATTG
>DASQIV010000220.1:0-3336 GCA_035631415.1 Pseudoneobacillus sp.
CTACATCTATTATATGCTTGCTTCCATTCATTTTTATCTTGTATTTGTTAAAATTTTATGAAAATTTATCACTTCGAAAACTTAGCGAATGTGACTTGAATCACAACCTAATACCTTCTAGCACAATATACTTAAAGTGAGTGAAAAAGCAGAAGGGAGTTTTGGTGATGGAAGGATGTATGAGTGCATTCGGGGGAATGGTACAAGGTTCACTTTGTGAGGGACTGGAGCAATTAAAAAGTGAGCACGCCCCTTTATTAAATAGATTAGAAGTTCTATTAGCATTAACAAAGAATGTCGAAAATGAAATTGATATCGAAGGAAACTTTAAACAACTTATTAATGATGTACAGGTTTTCCTATCTGAGTTGGATCCACATTCACAAAGAGAAGAAGGTGTACTTTTTGAGATGATGGAAAAATATATCGGCCGATCCTCAGGGCCTATTGCTGTAATGGAATATGAACATGACCAAGCAAAGAACTATATTGGTACTTTTTTAGATAAAACGGTTTTAAATAGTAACTTGTCACTCGATGAACAAAAATCATATGCAGAATTAATAAAAAATGCCTACTATACACTAACGCAGCATTTTGCAAAGGAGGAAAATGTTCTTTTCCCTATGGCGGAACGAATGCTTTCTGCTGAAGAAAAAGAAGAGCTCCTTACAAGAATTAGAGAAATTTAACAACATAGTTCTATTACGTGCATTTACTACTGTTCGAAAAACAACAAGGATAAAGTAAACTTTCATTTTCCAAAATCTATGTGAAAAGAGCCTTCATAAAAAAGCGTGTTATTTAGACACGCTTTTTTATTATTCTTTCAAAATAGTGGGAATTTTTTTGTTCTTTGTTTTAAATCCTTATATAATTTATATAAGTACTTGAAAAAGTATAATATGGCTACGATACAACCCATTAAATGAATCATTATTAACAAGTTAGAGGAGGAAAGCAGATGGTGTCTGAAATCATCGCACAACGCCCCTAAATGGGGCGTTGTATCTGAGCCGCCAATAATGGAGGTTTAGAAAAATATGAAAAAATATGTGTTTGTAGTTGGTTTTTCAGAATTTGCTTCAAGAATGAATTTTATGGCTTTATCAATGCTACTATTGTCGTTCCCTCATGCTGAATGGTACTTAATGGCATATTTCTTAGTTAGGCAAATTGGAGGAATCATTACCAGTTTTATCTCAGTTAGTATTGTGGATAAGTTGGATCGAAGAAAATTAATGATTTGGACTGACGGGATAAATATCTTTGCAGTATTACTTCCAATCATTCATTATCATCCAATCTCTATCTGTATTACTGCTTTTATCCTTGGATGTACGAACCAACTTTTTTATATCTGTTATTCGTCTTCTATACCTGATATGTTTGGAAATGATGAAGCACCTAAGATCAATGCATTAGTTGTTAGAATTGCTTCGATTGTAAGTATAAGTGGATTTTTAATAGGGGGATGGCTTACTCAGTTCTTTGGGTATCAACCTGTCATATTATTTGATAGTATTACTTTTTTAATTGCCACACTTTATTTAGCATTGATGCGTTGGGATTCAAAACCAAAAATTCAAAAATATACAGTTTTTCGAAGCGGGCTATTTTCAATTTTGAAGCAAAACAAAAATATAGCACTTATTGTTCTTACAAGCTTATTGTATACATTAGCAGTTTCAGCATATAATTATTCTCTTCCATTTTTGGCGAGTACGTTTAAATTGGAAACGATGACAAATGGATTGTTTTGGGCAACTGCTGCAGTAGGTATGTTGATAGGAACTTTATTTATAAATAAACAAGATAGCCTTCTTAAATATTTTATTTTCTTATTCTTTTTTGCTGTTTCTATCATTTTAGTATTTGAAGTTTCAGGTCAACTTTGGATAGTAATTTTTTTGTTTGTCTCAGGTACTTTCGAAGGTATGTCACAAGTTACGGTAAATACCATACTTCAAAAGACTTCCTCACATGAGAGAGGCAAAGTCTTTGCGTTACAGGGCCTATTTTCTAGAATTGGATTCTTTATTGGATTTTTAATTTGTCCACTTATTGTTCAAACTACTTCATTGTCTACTAATGTTATCTTTCTAAATGGAACTTTGATCGGCTGGCTTATTATAGTAATGATTATAACGTTAGAAAAATAGAATTATGGAAAAAACCGACGATATCCTCTTAAATGATAAATTAAGTAGAAATATTTGAACATTAAATGGATGAATAACGAAATAAAAATTCGAAAATTTTCAAAGAGTTTTAGCCTATAAACAAAAGGCAAATCTTAAAAGTTTCATTACTTTAAAGATTTGCCGTATTTGTTGGATTTGGAAAAGTAATAATAAGACCTTGCTAAGTATCTGGCTTTGTTGCTACACTTAGGTTAATTGACAAGGTATCAAATATTCAATATAATAACTTTTAATTCAAGATATTTGAAAACTTTATTTTTATAAAATAGGTATTAAAGGGATGAAATATATGACAAACGACTCTAATCAGTCTCTAAAGCTTTTTATTGTGTTGTCAAGAGCATATAAAGCGATAAATGAGCAAGTCAATAAATTAATTCAAACTAAGGGATTAAATCCAACAGAATTTGCTGTATTGGAACTTTTATACCATAAAGGCGATCAACCACTTCAACAAATTGGTGGTAAGATTTTATTAGCGAGCGGTAGTATTACCTATGTAGTTGATAAACTAGAGGAAAAAGGTTTATTAAAGCGAGCGGCATGTCCTAAGGATCGAAGAGTAACTTATGCACAAATAACAGACGAAGGAAAAAAATTTATTGATGATATTTTTCCTGATCATGAACAGCGTATTCATGAGATTATGTCTAGTTTAACAACTGATGAAAAGGAAACGGCTATTGAACTAATAAAAAAGCTTGGATTATCAGTTGGTAAATATTAACAGCCCTCTATGGGCTGTTATTTTTTTTTCCATTTATTAAAGAGGATTTTTCCTATTGTATCTCGAAATAGTATATAGAATTTTTAAATTTACAAAAAGGGGGATTCATCATGAAATTTGAAGATTATACATATACAAGGCCTAATATGGATGAAGTAAAAGCTTCTTTTCATACAGCTCTTGAACAATTTAAGGCAGCAGATAATATCGAAAAACAAAATGATGCAATGAATAAGATTAATGAAGTAAGAGGTCATCTAGGGACGATGTTTAACCTATGTTCTATTCGTCATTCCGTAGATACCAATGATGAGTTTTATAAAGCTGAGCAAGATTATATGGATGAAATCGCACCTGTGGTTGAGGGGCTTATTTCTGAGTACTATGAAGCATTAGTTTCTTCAC
>DASQIV010000221.1:0-2007 GCA_035631415.1 Pseudoneobacillus sp.
ACTATTTTACTAACCTTTACACCAACATCTGGATGGACTTCATACTTAGTTACAGCAGGTCCCAAATGTACTTGTGTCACTTTTGCCTTTACGCCAAAGCTTTGAAAGGTCCTTTCTAGTTTTGCTGCATTAGCATGTATGAGTTCATATTCACCACTTTGATCTGTTTGTTTTGGCAGATTCAAAATATTAATAGGTGGTAACTCATAATCATGGTTTTCTACTTCTGTAAATGTAATTGGGAGTCCAGGTTCTTCCTCTTTTTCTGTTTTTTCTTTAGCTTTTTGTTCAGGCTTAACATCCATAGTGGAATATGCTTTTTCAGTAAAACTTGAAATAATCGGCTCCGAAATGGGAACATCCTCGACAATGTTGGTTTCTTTTTGTATACCCGTAACGATAGGGATTTCTTCTACCTGTTGTTCTTTTACTGATGCTTTCTTTTCTGCTTTTTCTAGCTTTTTAGTTTTAACCCTATCACGATATTCTTCAAAGTCCGAGACAAACTGTTTCCACTGATTTACCATAAATGCCAACATCGCCTTTAATACTCTAGCTACTAAATCACCAAATGTACGCCCCGTTATTAATATGAAACCAACGATTATTAGTATAAACGAGATAAATTTAGTACCTGTCATATCAAATAGATAGTGTGATACAGCAAATAATATAGCCCCTAACATTCCCCCACCTAGGTCATTAGTGCTTGTTTCACCTTTAACCTCCATCCAATAGAGTTCCCAAGTATTCGCTATCACACTTGGATTTTCAAACTTTCCACCACTTGAAAGTAAATTAAATAAAGTCATATGACTTAATAATAAAATAGCGCTGATTATTAAATATAGCCCTATTAATTTGACATGATAGAGCTTTGGAATCGTTCTCTTTAGCATGAGAAAACCACTTACTCCAACAAGCCCTAATAAATTTAACATGTACCATTCTCCCATAAAAAAACGGAAGAAAAAAACGGAAGCTTGGCCAACTGCTCCAAGTTTCGCAATGGATAAAATGGAAAAAGCAAGCAGTATGAGTCCTGTTAATTCAAATTGTATTGTTCGTTTAAATTGATCTTTTTTATGTCCTTGTCTACGCTTCCTTTTCGCCAAAACAATCACCTAATATGTATAGTTTAGAAAGAAAACAGCCTACTCGGCTGCTTTCATTTGTTACTATATTATATCATATTGATAGAAAGGATTGATGGTAACCTTAACTAAATAAGGATATTTTTGTCCCTGGAGAACAGCGGCTATCTAAAAAATGATTAGGATCACTACTCATCACCCTGATGACTTGATAACTCTGCTCCTCTGTTTGTTCCACCAATAATGGAATACCATCATAATGAATCATCATTTGTTTACCATAATCAAATTCATTAGTAGGAAAAATAAGTTCTTGCGGCATCATGGTGTAAAGGATCATTGAATAATCCCACCTTGTTCTTCTTTTTGTAAATCTATCAATTCATTTAATTTTTTGATGGCTTGTCCAAGCCCCCCAACCTCATCCATTAGACCGTATTTTACCGCATCTTTTCCTATGACATTGGTTCCGATATCTCTTGTTAAGTTTCCTTTAGCAAACATTAAATCCTTAAATGTTTCTTCGGTAACATTTGAGTGTTTTGTTACAAAATTAACCACTCTTTCTTGCATTTTATCTAGGTATTCGAATGTTTGAGGTACTCCAATAACAAGCCCTGTTAAGCGGACAGGATGAATAGTCATTGTAGCAGTTTCTGCAATAAAAGAATAGTTGCAGGATACCGCAATTGGGACACCAATAGAATGCCCTCCTCCTAACACGATGGAAACGGTTGGTTTAGAAAGCGATGCTAACATTTCTGAAATAGCTAAACCTGCTTCTACATCTCCTCCAACTGTATTTAACACTACTAGTAACCCTTCAATTTTAGGATTTTGTTCAATTGCCACTAACTGTGGGATAAGGTGGTCGTACTTTGTCGTTTTATTTTGTGGAGGTAATGCTAGATGT
>DASQIV010000222.1:0-3177 GCA_035631415.1 Pseudoneobacillus sp.
AGATACCTCACTCGCTGTTCGCAAATTGAGAAACACTTCATATTCAATCCCTTTTTTTGTAGCTACTTGCGCCATATAGGCCACATTGCTAGCAATGGACTCTAGGTTCTCCACCACTCCCATATGATAGTAGGGGGTATTTGGTTCTCGTAGGTTAATAATAAACGTCCAAGAATGGTGAGATGTTCGCTCAAAAACTTTCGTTTGAAGCTTTTGAGTTTTGGCACTTGCTTTCCAATGAATACGTTGAAACGAATCAGTAAATACATAATCCCTTGTTCCGATGGGTGCTAGGATTTGTTCATAGATACTAGAAGGAGTTGGAAAGTCACCTTGGGATTTGGTAGCTACAAGTTGTTCAGTCTGTGGGACTGAAATGGGTACAGGATGGATAATCAATTCTTTTTGAATAAAAGGATTGTAGCTTAATTCAACTGAACCAAATCCAAAAAAATTAGGTATCGTTATATCTAGTGATTTTATTCTCGTCACGCCGCGTCCTAAGGCTTTTAAGGGCAGAGGAATTCGAATGGTCTCTTTTCCTTTTATATGCATTGGAAAGGTAAATTCGATATTATCCTTATCAATGGAACTAGATATACCGTTTCCTTCTACTATCGCTTCAAATTTTAATTTTACTAAAGCATGAAAGATTGGTAGTCTACTTAGCTGTGAAAATTTAATAAATAGAGTCGATTCTTCACCTACTGTAAGTCGAATAGTTTCCTTTTCGTTTTCAAACACCAACTGATTCGCAACATTTTTCAAATAATAGTAACTCATTCTACTAAGGACTAGTAATAAAGATCCCAAAAATGTAAGCAAATAGGATTGATTATATAAGCTAAATATTAGTAGTATCCCTGAAATGACAGAAATACCCTCCACTGTGTTACTTCCGTGAATGGTTTTTCTCCATCCCATTTACTTCAACGCTCCTGTTTCAGCAGGTACTTCTACTTGATTAAGAACAGACTGTAGCACCTGACTATTCGTCTTTTTTAGGGAAGCATCCATGGTTAATACTAGACGATGAGCTAATATATAAACAGCAACATCCTTTACGTCTTGAGGAGTCACATAAAAACGATTTTGCACGAACGCTCTTCCTTGTGCCCCTCTCATGAGCGCAAGTGTTCCGCGTGGACTAACTCCCATTTCAATTTCATCATGGTTCCGTGATAAATGAACGATATTTAACATGTATTCCTCTACATCCTCAGATACCGTTACTTGTTTTACTTCTTCCTTCATACTTGCAATTTCTTCTAAAGTAACAATGGTTTCAACAGCATTAAAAGGACTACCTGTCCGATATGTCTGCATCATTTTCTTTTCTTCTTCCAAAGTTGGATAACCTAATGGAAGTTGCATAAAAAAGCGGTCCATTTGGGCTTCTGGTAATGCAAATGTTCCTTGCTGTGATTCTATCGGATTTTGAGTTGCCATTACAATGAATGGATTAGGAAGGGAAATCGTCTCCCCATCGATAGTCACTTGTTTCTCCTCCATTACTTCTAACAAACTCGCTTGTGTTCTAGGAGTAGCACGGTTGATCTCATCCGCTAGCAATATATTCGTCATCACAGGACCAATTCGAAGCTGGAACTCTTGTTCTTTTGGATGAAAGAACTGTATACCTGTTACATCACTCGGTAATAAATCAGGAGTAAATTGAATTCGTTTAAACGAACCATTTAATGTTTTGGCAAAGGTTTTTGCTAATTGCGTTTTTCCCGTCCCAGGAACACTCTCCAATAAAACATGTCCATCGTTAAGCAGGGAAATAAAAACCATCTCTACAATATCGTCTTTACCGATAATTACTTTATTGATTTCTTGCTTCAATTGTAAAAGCTTTTCTGATAACTTCATCCAATAACCCCTTTTAAAATGTATCTATAATAGTCGATAGTACTAAATGTACGAAACATTCAGACCATTTTCCTATATTATGCAATCACAACTAGAATTTGTCTATTTTTTTACAGTTATAATATTCGCAAAATTTCACCATTAGCTATAATATTAAAATAGTAACATTAGATGAGGAGATGGTATAGATGAAAAAGATTAGGGTCGGAATAATTGGAACCGGATTCGGTGCGAGGGTACATGCTCCAATGATGAATTTCCATAATGGTTTTGAGGTTGTAGCGATTGCTAGCGTTTCACGCGGAAATCTGGAAGAAACTAAGAAAACAAGTGGTATTGAAAATATTTACACTGACTGGAAGCTAATGCTTGAAAAAGAGAAGCTTGATTTAGTTGTGGTGGCATCTGCTGTACATTTACATCATGAAATGGTGTTAGCAGCCTATGATAAAGGAATCGATGTATTATGTGAAAAGCCCATGGCTTTCCATGAGAATGAAACAATTGAGATGATATCTAAGAGAGACGCTGTCGGAAGGCTTGGACTTATTAATCACGAGTTTCGTTTTCTTCCTGCTAGAACAAAAGTTAAAGAAATTTTAGACAATGGTAATCTTGGGGAAATTACTCATGTTCGATACATATGTACCTTTGCAAACTATACTTCACTAATTACAAAATCTCGAGGCTGGCTTGGTCAAGTAGAATCAGGCGGAGGCATGTTAGGTGCAATTGGCTCACATATGACCGATTCTTTACATTGGTGGACAAACAGTACATTTAAAGAAGTTCTTGCTAACCTTCCAATCCACGTTCCTGTACATACAGACCATGAAGGTAATGTAGAAACTAGAACTGCAGATGACGCATTCCAAGTAATCGGAACTTTAAATAACGGAACAACAGTAACAATGGAACTTATTTCATCAGCTCGCCAAACGGCAAACACCTGGAGATTGGAAATATTTGGTCAAAAAGGGTCTCTTGTCATGCTAGATGACCATAAGGTTTTGGTTTCATATGATGATGAGTCACTTCGAGAAGTTGAACTAGATACTGATTTAACTCCCCCAGTCGATTTACCAGCTACAGCTGCCCGTTACTACAATGGATTCAACAGGATGCTAGATGCTCTTTACGATACCTTAGTAACAGGTACTAAACATCCATATCTAGCTGACTTTGAAAACGGACTCGTGACCCAACAAGTGCTGGATGCTGTTCGACTTTCATCAGATGAAGGAAAGAAAACCATAGTAAAATAAAAGCGAGGCTCTCTAGCTGTTTGAGTTAGGATGCCTT
>DASQIV010000223.1:0-3852 GCA_035631415.1 Pseudoneobacillus sp.
GCAAATGCCAATGCAACAAATGCCATATGGTGGTCAACAAATGCCAATGCAGCAAATGCCGTATATGGGCCAACAAATGCCTACAGGCACAATGGAATCTCCTGAAGATTATGGATTGGAGCAATACCCGACAGTGGGGATGGCCCAAGATTGCGGATGTGGTGGACCAACATTCCCTACAACTGCAGTAAACCCATATGCAGGGGCAACAACATTCCCTACAGCACCAGTTAACCCATATGCAGGTGCTCCAGGAGTATATACTCCTGCATATGGTGGACAAATGGCGCAAGCTCCATATATGAACCCATATGGTTTTGGTGCAGGTTCTGTCCCAGCGCCAAGAGGATTTGAAGAAAGTAGTGAATTTGATCGATAGGAAAAGAGGAGACGATGGTCAAGACATTCGTCTCCTCTCCTCTTTCCAAAAACAATTTCCTTATAAAATTTACGAAATTCACCCAATCCGAGACAATGTGTTTAAACTAATTACGTCAAATAGGACCTATATTTTAAAAGGATATTCCTCTTATAGTCGACTAAAACTTCAAGAAACTTTTACATCAAGCCTAAAAAAAGAAGGCTTCAATCAAACATACTCTTTTATTAGTTTTAATCAAGATCCAATAATTTATAAGGAAGTATATTATGGCTGCATCCAATATATTGAACCACATAAAAGTTCCTTTTCTTATATTAGTGAAAAAGAAAGGCAAGAAGGGTTATCACTTTTAGATACATTTCATCAAATAACTGAACAATCAGTCCGAAGATATCAATCCATTTTGCCAGAATTTAATTTACAAAAAAAATGGATGGAAAGACGAGAGCAATTTGCAAAAAATTTCCAAATAATATCTCATTATATTTCCAGTGAATGGATATCCGAATGGATGAATTGGGCGGATTGGTCTTTAAATGGAATTAAAGAAACGTCACGAACGATTGAGAACGAACCGAATGTTATTCTTCACGGTGATGTCGCTCATCATAATTTTTTAAGGGGAAAAAATGGGAAGCTTTATCTCATTGATTTTGATCTCATAAGTATAGGTCCAAAAAGCATGGATTTATTACAATATGCAAATCGTATATTACCTTATATTAATTGGAATATGGATAGCTTCATTCGGTACAATAGTTTAAAAAGACTATTGAGTAAAAAAGCCTATATTTATGCTCTTGCTTATCCAACAGACATATTTCGTGAATGGAATCGTTTGATAAGGGAAGAAGACCACCGTAATGGATTAAAACTACAACATCTAATTAATCAAACCATTACAAACATGCAATTAAGACAACAGTTTATCTCTAAATTGCAGAAATTGGTGAAATAACCAATGTTAATGAATCATGGTCCTAACTAACAGTCATGAAACTCCCCCTTTACACACAAGCTAAATGTGAGCACATTTTTGTGCTTAGCATTTACGAGGGGGTTATTCATTTGAACAAAGGATATTTAGCCTTTCCATTATCTGCAGTAATGGCAATAGGATTAGTTGGTTGTGGCAACAATGATAAAGCCGGCGTTCAAAATCGTAATAACGCAGCGCAACCAATGGGATATTACTCAAATGAAAATCATAAGGGAAATGCCAGAGTATTAAACGATAATGATGGTCCTGTAACTGAAATGATGGATCATTCTTATGGAGCCGAGGGTACAAGAAATGTACGTAAAGTTGGAGATGGAAATGGAAATTCTGCAAACCCAACTCTTCCTCTAGCTAATACAGATCGAAACCTTTTACAACGTGATAATCGTTTTAGTCATAGTGATGCCAATTACCATGGACACTTAAATGACAATACAAAAAAAGCAAGGAGCTCTTACTTTACTGCTTATGAAGGCGAATTAACTGAAAAAATAGGGAATGTAACCGGAGCTGTCCCTAATGTAGAGGATGTTCGTTCCGTTACTTACGGAAGTAATGTCCTTATTGCTGTAGATTTAACAGATTATTCAAGGGAAGAAGAAACAAAAAGGGATATTGTAGAAGCAGTACAGCCTTATTTACGTGGACGTTCTGTAACAGTAGTAACAGATGAAGGGACATTTAGCAGACTTCGTCAAATAGATAATGACCTTCGAAATGGTGGACCGAGAGAACGAATTGATACAGATTTAAAAAATATGTTTCAAACTTTTAAAAATAGATTTACAAATAATAATCAATAAAAGAATAAAAAAAAATATTTAGGTCAGGCTACTTCTTGGTAGACCTGTCCTTTTTTTGTGCTTTTTTAAAAGGATAAAGTAGAAAAAATTGGCTAAACTAAGATTAAGATACATGATAATTTATACTTAAAGAGGTGAACCCTCATGTTCAAATTAATGAAAACAGGAATATTGATTTGGTTTTTGTCTTTATTTATATGGTTTCTAATTCCAAATGCAGAGGCAGCAGTTTCTGAAAAACAGCCTTTGCAGGTAGAAATTATTTTGCAAAGGGTTTACTTAGATGGTGAAATTAGTGAGGAAAAAGTAGCTGAAAGTATTTGGTCAATGGAAAACTTTTGGGCGAAATACGATCAATGGGAGTTAGTAAATACCTATGAAAAAGGCTTGGTTTTTAAGAAACAGATGGATGACATTTCTCCTTTATTAAAAGCAAATGGTTATTTTGGAATTACTGAGGATGGGACCTTGACTATTTTTAACGGTAGACCTCATCAGACTAATATTATTCAATCCTTTTTTCAAATTAATCTGGAGAAGTTAGAAAGTCGAAAGCAACTTCAGCTTAAAAAAGGAATACCAATTAAAACAAAGGATCGGTATGTAAATGTACTTGAAACATTCAAGCCATATTATATGCCAATCAAATTAAAGCAATAGGATTAAATAGTAAAAAGTAAATAAAAAAGCTGACTCTGGTTGATGAGTCAGCTTTTGTTTGTAATCAAGACGCTAGTGCTTTAGGTTATTATTTTTGAACTCCAGTTACAACGTACTTGTTGTCTACTAGTTCAACAGTATATGTAACATTTTCCGGTGTCTTAACCGTTGCTTTATTAGCATCACCTTCAATAGTTACATCTTCAAGAGTAGTATCAAGTAAAGTAGTTGTAAAGAAAGGATCAGCCTTAACAATCACTTGTCCTTCTTCTGTCTTTTCACCTGTAGCATAGTACGTGTAGATTTCTTTTGCTACATCTTCACTATAGTATTTAGAAAGGAATGCAACTGCAGATGCTTCATCTGGAAAGCTTGCATTTAGGATAGGTGTTTCTTCGTCTGCTGCCACATCATGTGCGAATACATCATTTACTTTACCTTCAGCAACACGTGCTGCGTTATACATTTTAGATTTTACTTGATCCGTTAGTTCAGCAGTGTTCTCTTCTTTTTTCTCAGCTGCTGCTTTGTCAGCGTTATCTTTATTGTCAGTAGAACATCCTGCTACTGCAAACATTAGTGTGAGAACAGCTAGTAATGATAAAAGCTTTTTCATATTATAGACCCTCCAGTTTATTTTTTTTCAACCTTTCCCATTATATAGAAATATTATACAAAAATGCAACTAATAATCTCTTATGATACAATAGATAAGCTAAAGTACAGATTGGTAAGTTCATCGAACCCCAATTAGTGTGAAAAGGGGAGAATGAAATGTTTGATTTCATAAAGGGAAAAATTAATTTTGTAAGTCCTGAATATGTAGTGATTGAAAATAACGGGATCGGATACCAAATACATACTCCAAATCCCTTTTATTATTCTGAAAAAGTGGGTAAGGAAACACTCATTTTTACCTATCAATATGTTCGAGAAGATGTCATAGCACTTTATGGTTTTTCAAATAGAGAAGAAAAAACATTATTTACAAAGCTATTAAATGTTTC
>DASQIV010000224.1:0-2168 GCA_035631415.1 Pseudoneobacillus sp.
ACCTGAACCTTATCAGTCAATGCTTTTGCAATCAGAATACAAACAATCTCCAATTATTTTGTAATAAGAAAAGCGCAAGCGCCTTGGTTAGGGAAAAAAGAAGTTCATTTTTTCCTAGCCCCGACAAGCAAATGTTCTAACAGGTTATTTGACCAAGGAGAAAATGGTCTTTTTTCCTCCCTCGAGGGGCTAGGCAGGAAGAAATGAAGTACTTTCTTCCCAGCTGGAGCTGGACAATTATCAAGTCCAAAAAAGTTATACTTTCTTACCTTAGTACAAAAAGACCAACAAAAAAGCACCCCCGATAAGGTGCTTTTTTTGTATCTCTCTTACACTGGAGGCTGGATTGGGAACCCAACTTGAATGACATCCTCAGTACCTGCTGCTGATGTTGTTTCTTCATTTGCAGCAGCACTTCCAACTACACCAATGGCTAATGTACTAAATACGAGTAAAGTGTACCAAATTTTTTTCACCCTTAGCTCCTCCTTAACTAATTTTTTCTATATATTTTACTGCCCTTTCATATCTCTCTATTTTTCGATAGTGAGCTGAGAGCAGTCTATAGAATTGGTTTAACGTATCAGGATGCTCACTACTTTCTTCGAGGTATGGAATTACTTTCATTTCTAAATATTGAATGGAATCCTCATAGCATTCAATGGATTTAAGGTAATATGTAGACAACAAAATATATTTTTTAGTTGCCAATTGTTTAGAAAAGGATAATACCTTTTCAAATGTTTCTGCAGCTAAATCAATCTGTTTTAATAAATAATGTGTTTCACCTATTGAATAAAGTGTCATTGGATAATAAGAACTATCTAATGATTGAAGAGATAAGCTTTTTTCATAAAAATATAAAGCTTCTTGATAGTGTTGCATTTTCCCTTTCAGATAACCGATATTATGATAGACATGAGGAAGAATGTGAGATTCGTTTAGAAGCTCTGCATTTCTCATTAAGTGTTGAAAACATCCAAGTGCCTCATCATAAATCTTTGCATGGGTATAATTAATCCCGAGTAGCATCAAGGTATGAAGTATCCTAATAAAATTGTGCTCATTCATAAACGTTTGCAGAGCCTTTTTACCATAGTATATGGCGTGATCGGGTTCCTCTAATGAACTCTTAATTAAAGCTCGATGGTAAAGAAATTCACCAGAAATAAAGTCATAGCTATTGTTTGGCATCAAAGAGTCAAGAATGCTATCCGCTTTCTTATATTGTCCCTTCATAATTAAACATACCGCATTATAGTGTTGAAATAAATAGCTCTCATGTTGGGAAAAATTTTTACGTTGCTTATTTAATAAACTCTCTTGTTGCTCTGCGTTCTTAAGGTCACCTTTGAATAAGTAATACCTATACTTATTTAATTCATAAAGATATAGCGATGAGGAAAAAGGAATGATATCCTCCATTTCTTTTAATTCATTATAAATTTGATCTACTTCCCTTTTTTGAAAAAAGTTTATTTTCTCATTGATTAATACCAATAATCCTTTGATTTGTTCATCTTTAGCACTAATTTCATTATTATCTATTTCTAATCTCTCAAATAATAAGGTGATTGTCTCTTTATTGGCATCTTTAGCATTATTTTCAATTTTACTCAAGTGAGAAATTGAACATATTCCTTTTGCCAACTCCTTCTGTGTCAACCCTTTTTGAGTTCTAAAATACTTAATTAGAGGGCCGTACTCCATTGCTTCACCAACCGTTCCAAAGACTAGTTTTATAATAAATAATACCATGTTAAGGATACTATTTAATAAGTATTTATTGAATATTTAGAAAAATAGTATTATTTTCCTAATAAAAACCTTATCATACATCTATTAATTTACCGATTAAAAAGCCCTCTGAATAAATCCAGAGAGCTTCATTAATTAAGAATTAATTTACTCTTGCAAATCCAAAACCTGATGCAAAGTCATCTCCAGTAGCAGCACCAGATCCTCCTTTAATATCATTAGCTTTTGCACGATTTTGAAGTTCTGCTCGAAGCTGAGTATGGCTCCAAGAAGGATTAGCTGCCCAAATTTTTGCAGCTAAGCCAGAAACGTGTGGAGTAGCCATTGATGTTCCACTAATTGTATTATAAGTACCGTCATACCAAGTTGATTCAATCGCTCTACCAGGAGCTGAAATTTCTACATCACGC
>DASQIV010000225.1:0-2820 GCA_035631415.1 Pseudoneobacillus sp.
CATTCATTTTCTGTGAAACGAAAGGACGATTTGATTATAATAGAATAATAGAAAGAGAGGAGAAACATTTTGAAAAAAACCCGCAGTGAAGACCACGTACTATCTCTTGAGGAAATTACTATTCCTTCATTTGGATATGAACTAGTTCGCGAAGAACTGTTATCAAATATACTTGGAAAAGATTCTCCAGAAATTTTATATTGGTCCGGCAAACGCCTTGCACGGTCCTACCCATTACAATCCATTACCGAAATCATCAACTTTTTCGAAAAAGCTGGATGGGGACAGTTAACCTTAAAAAAGGAAGTAAGTAATGAATTGCATTTTCAATTAACAAGTCCATTAATTGTTAATCGACTTCTTAACAAAAAAGATGCTCACTTTAAGCTTGAAACAGGTTTTTTAGCCCAACAAATAGAGTTACAAAGTGGGATGATGGCCGAGGCTTATGAGCAAATCCAGAAAAAAGCTGGATTAATTGAAATTATCGTAAGATGGGATAAAAAAGATTTGACCAATTTATAAAACGAACATTGAAAAGGTGTCCTCATAAAGGGGACACCTCTCTTTGTATTATGCCTTTACCTTATTTCCAGCTAGCTCGAATGTATCGTGTAAGACTTGAACTGCATCAAGCATACTTTTTTCTTCGACAACTGTCGAAACCTTAATTTCAGAAGTGCTAACCATTTTCACTTGAATATTATTTTTAGCTAATGCCGCAAACATTTCCGCGGCTACACCAGGATTTGAAATCATACCTGAACCGACTATTGATACCTTTGCTAAATCAACTTCACTTTCGATTCGTTCAAATTGTAATGTAGCTTTATTTTCCTCTAATACTTGTAATGTCTCTTCTAAATCATCTGTTTTAATAGAAAAAGATAAGTTCGTTGTATCAAAACCAGTTGTACTTTGAATAATGATATCAACATTGATATGATGACTAGCTAGCGTTGTAAAAATAGTGGATAAACTGGTTAAAGAGTTAGCTAATCCAATCACTGTAACCCTCGTAATTTCATCTTCAAATGCCACTCCACGTACCACTAAGTTTTGTTCCATACTTACTTCCTCCTCTATTACCGTTCCAGATTCTCTTTCTAAACTTGAACGTACTTCTAATGGTATTTGATAATTTTTGGCAAATTCAACAGCTCTTGGATGTAGAACCCCCGCCCCTAAGTTCGCTAGTTCAAGCATCTCATCATAACAGACAGATAAAAGCTTACGTGCATCTTTTACATAACGAGGGTCAGTAGTAAACACTCCTGTCACATCGGTATAGATATCACATTTATCTGCATTTAAAGCAGCCGCTAAAGCAACTGCAGTAGTGTCTGAACCTCCACGACCTAATGTTGTAATTTCTCCTGCATCTGTTAACCCTTGGAACCCTGCTACAACTACCACTTTTCCTTCAGCCAACTGTTTTTCAATGGCTTTTTTATCTATATTGGTAATACGTGCATTACTATGAACATCTTCTGTCTTGATCCCTGCTTGCCAACCTGTATAGGAAATAGCCGGAACTCCTTTTTCAGCTAAAGCGATTGCTAATAAAGAAATCGTTACCTGTTCTCCGGTAGATAAAAGCATATCCATTTCTCGTTTAGATGGATTTGAAGATAAGGTTTTAGCCAATGAAACCAATTGGTCAGTTGTTTTTCCCATGGCTGAAACAACTACTACCACATCATTCCCATTATTTTTTTCTTGCAAAACACGCTCAGCTACATTCATGATTCTTTCAGCACTGCCAACCGAGGTGCCGCCAAATTTCTGAACAATTAAACCCACAATTTCCCCTTCTTTCAATGGTTTACGTTAGTATTTCCCTGGAAAGCAATAAAAAAAGCAATAAGAGGTAGTCTCTCATTGCTTTTGTAAACGTAAATAAAATTACGTACCACAATGTGAGATAGCTCTCCAAGATTAAATCATCTTGACAATCCTACATTTCTTAAACGCAGGACCAGTAAAGAAAGGAAAGAGACTTTCTTTACTTCGGCGAACATTCCTTTCAAAGTTCTTCACAGAAGCTCAATCTTCTCCGAACTTTTACTCTTAAGGCTCGCACCTCTACCTTCACTTATTAAATAAAAAGTGATTGTTATTTAAATTTTCACTTATTATAGCACAAGGATTTTAACACTACAACCTTATTCTTGTAACTTCTTTAACAGTTCTTCTGCAACATTGCTTGGAATTCCAATAGAAGTAAACTCCTCTAATTTTGCTTCCTTCATTTTCTTTACCGAACCAAAATGCTTAAGTAATACTTTTTTACGTTTTTCACCAATGCCCTCAATTTCATCAAGTAAGGATTGAAAAGCCCCTTTTCCTCGAATTTGTCTATGAAAAGTGATGGCAAAACGATGAACCTCATCTTGAATACGTTGCAAAAGGTAAAATTCCTGGCTCGTTCTTCCTAACGGTATCATTTCCAAAGGATTTCCAAATAAAAGTTGAGAAGTCCGATGCTTATCATCTTTAGCAAGACCGGCTAATGGAATATCCAAGCCCAATTCGTTCTCAAGTATATCTCTAACAGCTTCAATATGTCCTTTCCCGCCATCTACAATAATTAAATCTGGAAGAGGCAAGTTTTCCTGGAGAACACGGGTATAGCGTCGTCTAACTACTTCTCTCATCGATTCATAGTCATCGGGACCTTGCACCGACTTAATTTTATATTTACGATATTCCTTCTTTTCCGGTTTTCCATCAATAAATACAACCATTGCCGAAACCGGATTGGTTCCTTGGATATTAGAATTATCAAAAGTTTCAATCCGATGTGGAGTATAGATTCCC
>DASQIV010000226.1:0-6332 GCA_035631415.1 Pseudoneobacillus sp.
GAAGATTCCTTTTGGTATTAAATCGTAGTACTAATTTCGTTAAGTACATTATTATTTATATAAGTGTAACCATGATTCCTTCTATCGTTATTAGTTATTTTTGGCACAAAATCAGGTTCTTGATAAGAAGGATATCAATAAAGATAAGGCACAATGGTACGCTAACTTTCATGCATTGAATATCGAAAATTTTCTTGGAGAAACAGTTGGCAGTTTAGAAATGCTTGCAACCTCCATTAAAATACAGCATAACGAGCTAGAAGAAGTGAAAAAAATTTTAATTGAAACTCATGGAAAAGATCCGCGTTTTTCTGGATTTTATTGGGCAAATCCAAATGGTGATTTAATCATTAGTACAAATCCCACTGACTCTGTAGTAAATGTAAGCGACCGACCATATTTTCAACAAGCTTTAAAAACAAAGACAACTAGTATTTCAGACGCACATTTCGGACGAGTTACCGGACGATATATCGTTACGATAGCTTCTCCAATCGTAATTAAAGGAGAAATAACTGGTGTTTTACTTGCCAGCTTACGTTTAGATGAAATAGAGAAAAATGTGAAAAATTTATTAAAAGAAGAAAATATTATGGTTACAAACCAATCCGGGGAACCGTTGATAAAGGCTGGAAACTTTGCCAATAGTGATAACTTGTTTAAATCAAGTATACAAATTACCGAGGTACCTTGGACTGTAACTGCATTTATACGTTCTGAAGATAAATTAATATTTCATAATTCCCTTATTCAAGATGTCATTATCCTACTTACGATTACTAACATCCTTTATATATTAATGAATTATGTTTTATTAAGAAGGAGATTAAAGAAGGAAAAGAAACAAACTGAACTACAAAAACTAGAACTTATCGGAAATCTTGCTGCAAGTACTGCCCATGAAATACGAAATCCACTAACTGGTATTAAGGGATTAATCAAACTATTGAGTGAGGAAAATCAGGATCCCAAAACACAATACTATTTTGAAGTAATTCAAAAGGAAATTGACAGGATCAACACCATTGTCAGTGAATTACTGGTACTTGGCAAACCTTCCATACATACTTTAAAAATTTGCAATGTCAATGATATCATTGCCGAGATAGAGCCTATCCTTCATTCTGAGGCAAATTATATGAATGTACAATTATCCATTCAGTACTCTCCTTATGAGCTACCCATATCTTGTGTGAATGATCATTTAAAACAGGTTATTTTAAATTTAACTAAAAACTCACTGCAAGCCATGCCTAATGGTGGAAAGCTCTCCATTACTACAGATAAACGTGCTGAAAACTGTATCATTCAAGTAGTAGATTCAGGAGATGGAATGTCAAAGGAAATCATAAATCAAGTTTTTAATCCATTTTTCACCATGAAAAAAGATGGATCTGGTCTAGGATTAACAGTTTGTAAACGTATAATCGACACTTATGGTGGAAACATCACACTCACCAGTAAACCAAATGAAGGAACACAAGTAGAAATCACATTACCGCTTTATCAAGGCTAATTAACTGACACTAAAGAATTTTCGAACTTTAAAATTTTAAAGGATTTTTTGAATTGAAAATTTCCTGCCGAAAATATTCTTTGAAAAGGATTTGAGGAATTAATCATTATTCAAATCACCAAATAATAGGAAATTAATTAAGGAGCAAATAAGTGGAGAGATATCAAGCAGTGGAATTATCGGGTTTAATTGAAGCTTGGGGGAATTCTCATGCTTTGAAGTTTCAATTGGAAAAGCTAGTTACAGTAAATGATAGATTGAAAAACTTTCATCAATGGACGAAGGATAAACCTGTTGTAGCTGGCTACCATATAGCTAAACTAGGAGAGAACCATTACTATTTTTTATTTATTGATTGGCATCGAAATGATAATTATTATTTAGTGATTTACTCTCAAAATAAATCTACGACCCTTGCCGAAATTCGCCAAATTGTAGAATATGATGATCAAATTCAGCTTGAGTGGAAATATAATCCATTAAAACGTGATGGGAAAAATGATCAAAGAAAAGCCTACTTTAAACAAGTATTCGGATCTACCACCATCTATATTCCACTCCCCTCAACTCGTGAGGAAGTTGAGAATTTTATAAATCAACTTTTTAAGCTTTGTGCAAATCGGGTAAAAGCTGATCGTATAGTTGAGGTTTTTCCTGATTTAGTTCAATAACACAAAAAAACGTCCTTCTACACAATAAATTGTGTGAAGGACGTTTTTTTATGTTACCACTAATCTAGTTAAATGAAAGATTAGCAACTATTTTGATTAAATATGACTGTAAATTTTGTATAAAATTTTTAAAATTCTTAATTTTTTTACATCAGTTTTCCTGTACAATATTGGTAAAGGGGGCTGAGGCCATGAAGCGTTTAACGAGGGAAGAAAATAGCTGGGTTTTTTATGATTGGGCAAACTCTGCTTATTCCATTATTATTACGACCGCTGTGTTTCCACTATTTTATAAAGCGGCTGCAACTAATGCTGGTGTTAGTGCCGCAAATTCTACTGCTTATTTAGGCTACACGATTGCTATTGCAACCTTTATTTTAGCCATGCTTGGACCTGTATTAGGATCGATTGCCGATTATCAGGGTTTGAAAAAGAAATTTTTCACCTTCTTTTTTTCAATCGGTGTTGCATCTACAGCTATGCTCGCCTTTATTCCAAGTGAAAATTGGCTCTTATTATTAGTTTGCTATACGGTTACAGCTGTTGGTTCTGCAGGTGCTAACGTGTTTTATGATGCTTTTCTCGTGGATGTTACGACGGAAGAACGCATGAATCGAGTTTCCTCACGCGGATTGGGAATGGGTTATATTGGGAGTACGATCCCTTTTATTATTAGCATTGCTATTATTATTTTATCGCAAACAAAAACGATTCCAATCACAACCACAACAGCAAGTAAAATCGCTTTCCTCATCACCGCTGTTTGGTGGGGGCTATTTACAATCCCCATGTTTAAAAACGTTCATCAGCGCTATTATATAGATCGTGAACCAAACCCCGTCATTAACAGCTTTAAGCGTTTAGGTAAAACACTAAAAGAAATTAGTAAATATCGTGCATTATTTTTATTCCTTCTCGCCTATTTTTTCTATATTGATGGAGTTGGAACCATTATTTCCATGTCTACTGCATATGGATCTGACCTTGGTATCAGTTCGACGAATCTACTGATCATTCTTTTTGTGACACAAGTTGTCGCAGCACCATTTGCCATTTTATATGGTAGATTGTCAGAACGATTCACTGGGAAAAAAATGCTTTATGTCGGTATCATTATCTATATGATTGTCTGTATCTATGCCTATTTCTTAAAAACTACATTGGACTTTTGGATTTTAGCCATGCTTGTCGCTACCTCTCAAGGCGGTATTCAAGCTTTGAGCCGTTCCTATTTTGCTAAAATTGTTCCAAAAGAAAAAACAAATGAATTCTTTGGCTTTTACAATATCTTTGGAAAATTTGCCTCGATTATGGGGCCGTTATTAGTAGGAGTCACAGCTCAAGCAACTGGAAACTCCAATAGTGGAGTATTTAGTCTCGTTATCCTTTTCATCATTGGATTAATTATTTTAGCTCGGGTACCGGAACCAAAGACAGATGTGACCAATTCAATCCAGCAAACTTTATAATGAATAGTCACCCACTCTGTAATGGAATGGGTGACTATTTTAATTCCAAAAGGAGCGTCAATAGTGAAGAAAAATTATATTCTACTATTCCTTATTTTAGCTAATTTATTTTGGGCCGGAAATTATATGTTTGGAAGATTTGTCGTTACCGAAATGTCTCCACTTCAAATGACATTTTTACGTTGGCTACTAGCAGTCATTTTTTTATTTCCTATTGCCCATTGGATTGAACGCCCCTCTTGGAAAATAGTATGGAAGAAATGGAAGCTTCTCTCCACCATGGCGGTCTTTGGTATAATCGGATATAACTACCTTCTTTATGAATCATTACGCTACACAACTCCTATGAATGCAGCACTTGTCAATTCGATCAATCCAGCGTTAATCGTTTTGTTTTCGTCCATACTCTTGAAGGAAAAACTCACTTTAAAAATGTCAACTGGACTTTCCCTTTCATTGTTCGGAGTTCTTCTAGTTTTAACGAACGGACATCTTGGGCAAATCATTCACCTTCACTTTAACCACGGTGACCTATTGATGCTGTTAGCTATATTAGTTTGGACCTTTTATTCTATTATTGGGAGGAAAATTCAAGACATCCCTCCCATCTCATCAACTGCTGTATCAGCATTTATTGGACTATTGCTCCTCCTTCCGCTTATCTTTACTCAAGGAATTCATCTTTCACTTAGTAAAGAAGCAACAATCGGAATTATATATATGGGCACATTTCCTACAGTGGGATCTTTTATCTTTTGGAATATAGCTGTTCGTCAAATCGGACCTAGCCGCTCAGGGATTTATTTGAATTTAATATCAGTGTTTACAGCCATCCTTAGTTTACTTTTAGGAAAAACGGTAACTTTTGTGCAAATTTCCGGGGGGATTTTCGTATTTCTCGGAGTATATTTAACTAGTAAAAAAGCTAAAATGGAGTCAACAGTAAAAGAAGATACCAACATTTAGACTCTGTAATAAAAGCAGCTTCATCCCCTAAACATCCTTTCCATTAATCATTTGATTAACTAAAGGATATTAGTCATATATCAAATCAATATCTAATCGAAGAACAAGATGAAAATTTTTTTAAAAAAATCCCCCAGACATAGAGTATGAGGGGAAACCTACTAGTTAAGTTCAATAAAAAATCTTTTCTTTTCATCAATAATTTCAAAGCCGACTGACTTAAATAAGCTTAAGGCATTATCATTTTCGGTATCGACCATTAATTTTGCAGATTCAGCCCCTTGTTCTTCTAGTTTCTTATGATACTAAACAGTTAAAATATTATTCGGCTAAACGCTCAATAATCGTAGCATTTGCCATTCCATGCCCCTCACACATGGTCTGTAAGCCATAACGTCCACCTGTTCTTTCTAGCTCATGCATCATACTAATCATGATTCGAGCACCACTTGCGCCAAGTGGATGTCCAAGTGCTATTGCACCTCCGTTTGGATTTAGCTTTTTAGGGTCAGCCCCTGTTTCCTTTAACCATGCCATCGGAACAGGTGCAAAAGCTTCATTCACTTCGAAAATATCAATATCATTGATGGAAAGCCCCGCTTTTTGTAAAGCTTTTTCGGTAGCCGGAATAGGTCCCGTTAGCATAAGGGTTGGGTCTGATCCAACAACAACTCTCGTGTGTACTAAGAATCTTGGCTTCAAACCTAGCTCTTCCGCTTTTTCACGAGACATAAGCAGCAAGGCTGCTGCACCATCGCTAATTTGACTTGCATTACCAGCATGAATAACTCCTCCTTCTAGAAAAGAAGGTTTTAAGTTTGATAGAACTTCTATCGACGTTTCCTTCCTTGGGCCAGAATCAGCATTCATAACTGCTTTTTGCCCATCCGGAAGTGTTACTTCTATCGGAAAGATTTCCTTGGTAAAATACCCTTCAGCTTGTGCCCGTAAGGCTTTTTGATGACTTTCAAAGGAATACTGATCAAGCAGTTCTCTTGTAAACCCATATTTCTCCGCTATTCTTTCAGCAGATAATCCTTGATGAATGATTTCATGTTGTTCTTTTAATCGATCACTAAAAGGTGCTCCTTGATAATTCGAGCCAATTGGAACACGTGACATATTTTCTACTCCGCCAGCAATGACCACATCCATATCACCTGAAAGAATAGCCTGTGCTGCAAAATGGACAGCTTGTTGGCTCGAACCACATTGACGATCTATCGTTGTCCCTGGAACATGAATAGGAAAGCCAGCAATGAGTGCAGCAACCCTTGCGACATCTCCTGCTTGTTCTCCTGATTGGGTGACACAGCCTAAAATAACATCATCTACAATGGCTGGGTCAATTCCAGCTCTTTTAATAAGCTCTTTTAATGTTTCTGCTGCAAGATCATCAGGTCTAATATCTTTTAGCAGGCCATTTTTTCTTCCAACTGGCGTCCGGACAGCTTCTACTATGACTACTTCACGCATGTTCTACGTCCTTTCCTATTGAGATGTTAATTTTTTCTTAAATAAGGCTCATTTTTCAGCTCTATTTGGGTTTATTTTTAATTAATACCGTCAAATATCAGATTAATCCCGTCAAACTTGCCAATAATTCCGTCAAGTTCACATTTTAGTCAAAACTAGCAAGTTTTCCTGCAAATCCTAGCAACATTACAGGCCTAAGTTTTTCGCAATAATCGTCTTCATAATTTCATTTGT
>DASQIV010000227.1:0-2670 GCA_035631415.1 Pseudoneobacillus sp.
TTTTTTAACGAATTACCGCGCCGGGGGTCTGACCCCCAGTGCGTTAATTCGTTAAAGAGTAATTCCTTCTAACTCTTTCAAATATTTCAATGGATTCAGATGATCTCCTTCCACTACAAATGCTACCATTCCTGTTTCTGAACCTGATTCATGCTCTTCACCTGGAGTCCAATAAACAGCTACACCTTTATGGACAGGGAACTTCTCTCCATTTGATACTCGAACCCATCCTTCGCCTTCAACAACTAAAAACAATTGTTGGCAAGTTGCAGGATGCATTCCTAGAACACTTTCAGAAGAAAAATGCATACATCCAATCGAGCAAGGTCCCTCTGTTCTTTGGATGGGAGTAATACCTACATTCTTGCTCCCAAATTGTTTAATCTCTCTACGCACTTCAGCATCAAAACGGAAAAACTCCATTGTAATTCCCCCTTTGTCAATTAATCCCATTATAAATAGAGTATAGGCCATTTTAATAGTCTGTTTTTTCTTACAAAACAAAGCTATAATAATATATATAGAATAAATTTATCGCTTTAAAGTGCTGGGGGTCAGACCCCCGGCGCGGTGGTGCGTTAAAGGGGTTCATTGGGGGAAGGAAACGATGAGAAAGATTACGTTTGCGGATGGTCGTACAGTGGAGACGAGTTGTTTAAGTTGTGGTGTGGCTAATGGACTGATAGAAGCAACTGGAGGGGTCATAACAGAGACGCCTTTTTTTCATGCTCATCAAGATATCGCCTACCCAATACCAGGATTGGTGATTCTAGCAGCGAAACGCCATTTTTATACGATGGATGAGCTAACGGATGAAGAAGCTGCAGATTATATAGCCCTTATCCGGAAAATAAGGAAAGCCCAGCGAGAGGTCTTTGGGATTGAACATGTTTATTATTTCTATAATGAGGACACCACCCATCATTTTCATCTCTGGATGGTCCCAAGATATGAATGGATGAATGAACTAGGGAGGTCCGTAGAGAGCCTACGTCCAGTCCTTCGTTTTGCGAGGGAGCATCATTCAGACCCTGAATCGATTCAAAAAGTGAAGGATGGCGTCCAAAAGCTTGCTCAATATCTTGCAATTACGTAAATAAAATGAAATTTATATAGGGAATCATTGCTTTAATCTGAAAAAGTTTGATATCATCGTAAATATTATCTGGTTCGTGAGGTGAATAAAAAATGTCAAGGATTTCAATGGATGAAGTAAAGCATGTAGCAAATCTAGCAAGACTAGCTATCACAGAGGACGAAGCTGACAAATTAACAAAACAATTGGATTCTATTATTACCTTTGCAGAGCAGTTAAATGAGTTAGATACGGAAGGTATAGAGCCAACTACACATGTATTAAATATGAAAAATATTTTACGTGAAGATAAAGCCGCAGAAGGGCTTCCCCGTGAGGAAGTGCTGAAAAATGCTCCAGATCACCAAGATGGACAGTTTAAAGTGCCATCAATTTTAGAGTAAGGGAGGGGACAAAGCAAAATGAGTTTGTTTGATCAAAAAATGACTGAGCTGCATCAGCTTTTACATAAAAAAGAACTAAGTGTCACAGATCTAGTTTCAGAATCGTTTAAAAAAATTAGCGAAGTTGATGACAAAGTTCAAGCATTTCTATCCTTAAATGAAGAAAATGCTAGAAATCAGGCAAAAAACCTAGACGATAAGCTTGCCACAGATGGTGCAAAAGGTCTTCTGTTCGGTATGCCTATCGGAATTAAAGACAATATTGTCACAAAAGGTCTAAGGACAACAAGTGGAAGTAAAATTCTAGAAAACTTCGATCCTATTTACAATGCAACCGTAATGGATAAATTAGCAGCGGCTGAATCGATTACCATTGGAAAATTAAATATGGACGAATTTGCAATGGGGTCATCAACCGAAAATTCAGCTTACCAAAAAACAAAAAATCCGTGGAACCTAGAAACAGTTCCCGGCGGTTCCTCAGGTGGTTCTGCAGCTTCTGGAGCAGCGGGAGAAGTACTTTTTTCTCTTGGATCTGATACAGGTGGCTCGATTCGTCAGCCAGCCTCTTTTTGTGGAGTAGTAGGGTTAAAGCCTACCTACGGACGTATTTCAAGATTTGGTTTAATTGCCTTTGCTTCTTCTCTTGATCAAATTGGTCCAATTACTCGAACAGTAGAAGACAATGCATATGTATTAGAAGCCATTTCCGGAGTGGATCCAATGGATTCTACATCTGCCAATATGCCAGTTCCAAGTTTTGTCCAAGCTTTAACTGGCGATGTTAAAGGATTAAAAATTGCCGTTCCAAAAGAATATTTAGGTGAAGGTGTAAATGAAGAGGTAAAGCAGTCTGTTCTCGCCGCTCTTAAGGTTTTAGAAAGCCAAGGAGCAACATGGGAAGAAGTTTCATTACCACATTCAAAATATGCCTTAGCTACTTATTATTTATTATCATCCTCTGAAGCGTCAGCGAACCTTGCTCGTTTTGATGGAGTGCGTTATGGATATAGAACCCCTAATGCAGAAAACTTAATCGATTTATATAAAAAGACACGTTCTGAAGGCTTTGGTGAAGAAGTGAAGAGAAGAATCATGCTTGGAACCTTCGCATTAAGCTCTGGCTATTATGACGCGTACTATATAAAAGCACAAAAGGTTCGTACGTTGATTAAGAAGGATTTCGAAGAC
>DASQIV010000228.1:0-5773 GCA_035631415.1 Pseudoneobacillus sp.
CCAAATCGATTTCAGGAAACAACTTCAGATATTTTGAATCATTCTTTGTTGCCTGTGTGATTTATTTCATCATGACCTTTATCGTGACAAGAATTTTACTTTATATTGAAAGAAAATTAGATGGTCCGGACAATTATACGATGATTTCTAATGAAGTACAGCTAGAAACAACCGAAAAATAAATAGTAGGAAAAGGAGGAGAGAGTATGGAAAAGGTCATTGATATTCAGCATTTAAACAAATCCTATGGAACACATGAAGTATTAAAAGACATCGATTTTTCAGTCAATAAGGGTGAAGTAGTCTGCATCATCGGTTCCTCTGGATCTGGTAAATCAACTCTTCTTCGATGTATTAATCTTTTAGAAAAACCAAGTGGCGGTCAAATTATCTATCATGGTGAAAATATCTTGGACGACAAGCACGATATTTACGAATACCGTAAGAATCTAGGGATGGTATTCCAACAATTTAATCTTTTCAACAATCACAATGTATTAAATAACTGTGTGGTTGGACAAATCAAAGTATTAAAACGTTCCAGAGAAGAAGCTGAAAAAGTAGCGATGAAATACTTGAAAATTGTGGGGATGGATAGATACATTAACGCCAAGCCAAAGCAATTATCCGGCGGTCAAAAACAACGTGTGGCGATTGCTAGAGCACTATCTATGGAACCAGATGTTATGTTATTCGATGAGCCTACATCGGCACTTGATCCTGAAATGGTCGGAGAAGTTCTGAAAGTTATGAAGGAACTAGCTGAATCCGGTCTAACCATGTTAATCGTAACGCACGAAATGGAATTTGCGAATGAAGTATCAGATCGTGTGGTCTTTATGGACAAGGGAGTAATTGCCGAAGAAGGAAGTCCTGAACAAATTTTCAATAATCCAACACAAGAACGTACGCGCGAATTTTTAAAACGTACATTAAAGTAGAGATTCAATCCTCTGTAAGAAAATAACTTATTTTTTAAAAAAGCGCTGGTGAACAAAATCCAAAGGGTTCCGTTTTGAGGTGCTTTTTCCTAAAAAATTGTACCCGATTGACTGTTGTTTAGACAGCGATTTTCGTATATATAAAAAGCTAAACTCGCCACTATAATGGCGAGTTTTCTTTATTATTTGTACCGGAATCTTATTTACCGAAAGCACCGTGAGCCTAGTAAGAAGCTCATTATTATCTTTAATAGACTATGGGAGTGGTACTGTTCTAATTAGTTTAGAGTTAACAGATTTAGTAGATTCTATTTTGTTGGTAGATTTATCAATACAACGGTAGAAAGAAATTAGGGTTCATGGTAAAATCAAATTAGGAAAATAAAGGCAATGTAACCTTTGGGTTCAACCTCGCTGAAAAGTAGGTTGGACCCTTTTTGCATTCTTAACCTAAAGGAGGACTTTTGATGTTGAGAACAGAAATGCTGTTGCACCGGCTGGAAGATATCGGCAAATCACTCGAAAGAAAAGGGGGTGCACTATTATTGTTAGGTGTCGGTTCTGTTGGAATCGAGACAGCTCGGCTGGACGATTATTCAGATTTGGATTTCTTTGTCATTGTAAGGCATGACCAGAAAAGCAGATATATCGACCATCTGGATTGGCTAGAAGAAGTTCACCCTTTAGCTTATTCTTTTAAGAATTCGGAGATTGGCTATAAAATTCTGTTCGAGGACGGCATTTTTGGTGAATATGCGGTATTTGAGGAATCGGAGCTGATTAATGGTTCTTATACGGAAGGGAGAGTCGTTTGGAAGGATCCCTCCTACAACAATACGGGAATTTCAAAACCTTCCAACCCGATACCTAGCCCCAGAAAAGACTCCTTAGACCATCCTTTGAACGAAGCTTTAACTAATCTTTATGTGGGCCTCGGCCGCTTTGCCAGGGGAGAGCACCTATCAGCGACTAGGTTCGTACAAGGTTATGCTGTGGACAGGATTTTATCCGTACTTCATTTGATAGAGCAAGAGGTGGATTACTTTCCCGACCCTTTCGGTAACGAGAGGCGCCTGGAAAAAAGATTCCCTCGTTTCGCGGAAATCATTGCAGACATGATACAGGGATATGAACATGTACCTGAATCGGCACTTCGTATTTTAAGCTTCATAGAAGAAGTGTATCCCGTTAATCGAAAACTAAGCGATGAAATACGACGTTTAGCCAAAATATCCTGCCGTTAGATAAGAGTTTATAATATTGGATTATATGGAATAGAGGAAATGTAAGATTTTTATCGAACTAATATACAAATGTTAAAGAGAAAAGGAGTAAAAGAAAAGTGATTGATCAAATATTCCCAGCGTTAATTGCTTTTGTAGTTGTTACAATTTTATCTCCACTATTAATTGCTGTTTTGAGAAAACTTAGGCTCATTCAACCGATAAGAAAAGAACTTCCTTCAGGTCATCAGTTAAAAAAAGGCACTCCGTTAATGTTTGGAATTATTCTTTTTGTAGGAGTTATAATATCTATTCTTTTTTCACCTACCCCATTAATGTATTTCTTGTCTATTACCTACATTCTTTTTAGTTTTGTTGGGTTTTTAGATGATTTTTGGAAAGCTTCCCGTCAAGATCCAGGAGGTGTATCGGGTAAGACCAAACTTATTTTTCAATTTTTTTTTACTGGCATATTGCTTTTTTACGTCATCAACGAACTAGGCATAGACACCAGCATTAATATTTATAAGAATATTGCCTTGAATCTTCCTATGGTGTTATATGTCATAGTCATCACCTTATTTGTCGTAGGTTCTGCAAATGCCATAAATTTCACGGATGGTTTAGACGGTCTTTTAGGAGTTGTTGCAATCCCTTCATACTTCTTCTTTTTTATGGTTTCAGACAGAACTGAAGTTCAGTTTTTTTGTTTAATTATGATTGGGTGTTTACTCGGCTTTCTTATTTATAATATATATCCAGCCAAAGCTTTTATGGGGGATACGGGATCATTAGCTATAGGCGGATCGCTTTCATTTCTTGCTGTTATTGAGAAAGTTGAAATTGTAATTCCCATTTTGTTCTTTATATATTTTGCTGAACAACTTTCGGTTATCTTACAAGTTTCGTCATTTAAACTAACTCATAAGCGTATATTTAGAATGACACCTATTCATTACCACTTCGGCTTAAAATATGGTTGGTCCGAAAATACTATTGTCACCGTTTTTGGATTTATTTCTTGGTTTTGTGCTTTTATCTGTTTAGCTTATTGGAAGTTCCTTCTAAATCCATAAATAAAGATATAATCATTCCAATGAATATTAGAGGTAACCAGGCAATGCACAATGCAGAAAATATATACCAAGGTCGTAAATCTGCCACGATATAAATTGATGTACTAATCAATACCCCGATAATTAAATAAACGGAGATGATCTCCATTTTGTCATCGAACTCCTTTTTAATATTATAAAAAGGGTAATATGTAAGGGTACCGCATTTTGGCAAAAATATTAGATTTTTTTTGTTAATATGATCTTCGAATTGAAAATGATTTTAAGCTGAAACTCCTTATACATAGCAATCACGTGGGGGGATTGTTTAAAACAAGTTAAACACCACTCTACTGTATATAACTCGTCCAGGACTTGAAGAAGAATCCCATAAAACCGGCAGACACCTTGATAAATAAAGAAAATGACGTATGCCAATTCATACGTCATTTTCAGTGTCATTTATTAAGTTAGCACCAAAAACGGAAGCCTTTAAACAAAATCTACAGGTGCTTTCTATTAATGTGACATGACTTCGCTGCCATCATCAAGTCCGTCTTTTGTAACCTTTAGAATACCAACTGCCCCTTTTGTTACGTGGTTGAATTGGTGAGTGACAATAGGGTAGCTACCTTCCTTCGTTACAGTGAATTCGACAACTGCACCGCCACTTGCTGGCAACATCACCGTTTGCATACCTTTCATGTGGTTATAAGGATTTCCATCCATATAGACGTCATCCATAACAGTTCCAACTACATGGAAGCTACTTACTTCATTTGGTCCAACATTCAATACATAAAGTCTTACTTTTTCTCCAACTTTTGCAAGGAGTGGGTGATCAACCAGGGCACCTACTGTTCCGTTTGTATTTAGGTCACCTTCTTTTAAAGCTTTAGTAGAGAAGACGACATTTTTAGGTGTGCCGTTTGTGAAATCTTCGAGATCATTATATTTGTACCATTCGTTTTGAATGATGGTATATTCACGGTCAATTTGATTATCAGTTGGATAACCAGCTTTTGGTTTAACGATAATCATACCGTGCATTCCATTTGCGATATGAGATAAAACTGGTTTTGTACCGCAGTGGTACATAAATACACCAGGATTATTTGCAGGATAGCTGAATGAACCAGTTTCATCTGGCATAACATTTGCAAAATCTACAGATGGTGCTGCATGGACAGCATGAAAATCCATGCTATGCGGAACGGCTGGATCCATGTTTATTAATTTAAAGTTAATTTTATCGCCTTCATTAACGACAATTACTGGTCCTGGTGCTTCACCATTGAAGGTCCAAGCCTTATATAGATCACCTTTTGAAATTTCAATATCTGTAATTTGAGCGGTCATTTCAACATTTACTTCATGTTCGCCAATTCGGTTGATTTTAATTGGGATAGGGGTTTGATTTAGTTTTTCATGAGGTCCGAATACTTGTGTTGTTGTAGTTGTTTTGACATCTGCGTCAACCTTTTTTTCTAAGGTGATACTATCCTTACCACAAGCGCTTAACACCATAAGAGAAGTAACCATTATTGCTGCAACTCTAGTAAACTTACTCATTTTATTTCCCTCCACTTTAAACTCCTAATTTATTTGTTTCCTACACTTATAGTTTATTCGATGTATATTTTTTCCACGTGATATTTCTCACTGAAAAATAGGGAGTTGGTGAACAATTTGTGAAATAGTGAGCAAGTTGTATTTTCACATTTAAAATAGTACAAAGCTTAGAATTATAACTGGTTTTTATGGATGATAAATAATCATGTTCCCCATTTGGAGTCACAACCTAAATCTTGATTTTTATCCATTGCTTTTCCAATTTTTAACAGTGTTTAAAACTTATCAATTTTTCACCTAAAATCTCACCCACAAACCCCTAATAAAAAATTTCCTCCATTATGAAATTAATGTAAATATTTCCAAAATAGTAAATAGTACTCTGTTTCCACAAAATTGTAACAATTATAATAATTTTGTGATTATAGCCCTAGATTTAAGGATTTCTCTTCTGAAATAATGTCAATTTTTGTAAAAAGGTGGTCTCCGTTAGTTCTTGAAGACTAGTCTCGCAGATGGATATTGACCTAGAAAAGAGCCGAATTTAAAGAATCTTAGGATTATCGAATCACATGGGAAATATAGTGATTTTCCAACAAGTAATAGTCGAAAGGAGAAGGAGAAAATATTGTACAAAAACACATGTTTGAAAAGTCTTTTAGCATTATTTCTCATGTTTGGTATGCTCTTGTCGCCAATCACCTCTATTACAAGCTATGCAGAAACACCACCACTAGAAGATGTGATAGTTAAGTCTCTTAATTGGCTTGAAGCGACCCAAAACGAGGATGGAAGTTGGGGGAGTGCAGAATTAGCCTTTCTCAATACGACGGAAGTGGCCGATTATCTTTCTAAAAATAATAGGCTGCCTGCAAATGTGGAGAAGTCTAAAACTTGGTTGCAAGAATTAGAGATTCATAATTTTGATGTAGCTTCCCGAGTATTACCTCTCATCGATAATAAGGACCAGCAAAATCTACTC